>CAYULU010000016.1:0-38217 GCA_964445745.1 uncultured bacterium
TTTTCTAACCCCTTAGAAAATAACGGGGTGGGAATACTTGTCAGTCTGATTCTAGAAGCGGTTTCATAAGTCTCTTTTGTATTTTCCAACCCCTTGAGAAACAACGGGTTGGAAATACTTGTGAAACCGCCTCTAGTAACTTGATTTATGAGAAAGTCATTGGCTGGATGAACACTTACAATTTGAAGACCGACATTAGTTTCTGGTCCATGAACTCACCAAGGATTGCCTCATTTATTGTTGGGTGGGTGTTTTGTACGTTTTTTCTTCTTGGCTCAATTAACGCTGATTCTGAAGTCAAGTTTAAAATCCTCGCGGTGAATCCCTCTGTTGACCAACCCCTGAAGGCTATGATCGATCAGCCCTTGCCAGCCGAGATTGATCCTGCTCGGGATATTGTTGACAAGGCGGGTCTTGAGATTGTTTATGATACTGAAGCTAAGGGGTACAAGTTAACAGGTGAAGTTGAGCTTAAGCCCCGAGAGACCAAGATCTTTGAGGTGCGAATCCGCGATGTTTGGCAGATTTCTATCGACCAGGCTGAAGAGGTTCGCAAGGAACTGGATGCCCAAATTGTTGCGCTGAAGGGGACGAAGTATTATGAGACGGCAAAGCTACTTTACGACAAGGCTCAAGAGGGGATCGATCGAATTCTGGAAGAGCAGAGTAAACCGGTAGGGATCAACCAACATATTGAACTTTACCGTTCTCACGTTCTTCAACTCCAGGATATTAAGTCCAACGCTCTTTCCTTGAACGTCATGCGAAAAACGGAGGAGGAACAAAAAAAAGGGATTCCGGAGGCGCGCTTTATTATTGACGCGGAGAATCCTTCTGGTGAATCGAGGGCGATGAGGGTTCGTTCTGCCTTGCCAAAAGAATTAAAAGCCGAGGACGTGCTGGATCGACAAGGTTTTTCCGTCTTGTATGATCAGATGCAGAAAGTATATGTTCTTGAAAGAGAGGATCAGTTTGCTGCGCAGGAAAAGAAAACCTACGTTATTACAGTTCGGGATATCTGGCGTGTGTCGGATGAGGAAATCAGGTATCACAGGGAGCAGACTGAACAGTTAGTAACGTTCTTTGAGGGGACTCCGTTTGAGAAGTACGCGGCGGATCAAGGAGCGATGATCCTGGACATTCTGGATGGGATTACGCAACTTCAAATGGAATTAAATTCGTCGCTTGCACTGGAAGACCGGATTCGAGCTTTTGTTTTAAGCACTCAACAGATGAATATTGCAAAGACGAAAATCCGGAATCTCCAACACTTAATGATGGAGGCATCTCCCAAGAAAAGCGACCATGAACTTCTTGAGAAAATTAAACACTTTGTCAAAAAACTCGCCGAAGTCAAAGATGTTGTTCTCATGGCGATGGGGGTGCGCCCCGATACGCCTATTGTGTGGCGGATTATTTTTGGAATTATTATTTTCCTGGGTATCGTCAGTGTTGTTTTTTACATGATTTGGATCAAGCGGCTTCAGGAGAATAAATGGAGTCCCAAGGGCAAAGGGAAAGGAACTTCTCCGGCGGTATCCCAGGAACCTCCTGCTCCCAGCGAACCCAAAACAGGACAAGGAAGTTAATCCAAGGCTATGGAAGAATTACGTTACAAAGAAACAGGTGTTATCAAGGCTGTTAGCGGTTGCATTGTTCAGGTCACAGGGCTCCAAAACTGTTTTTTGGGTCAGATGATTCAATTCGGATACGGCACTCAGGGTGTCATCATGGGGTTTGATTTGACGGCCGCGCAAGTACTTATGGTCAAAGAACACGAACCTCTGGTGCCTGGGAACCCCGCCATTGCAACCCTGGAACCCTTTAATTTGCCGGTGGGCCCCGGAACCGTGGGACGCATTATCAACCCCCTTGGAGAGTCAATGGATGGGCTTGGCCCGATCGATTTTGACGGTTTCATCCCTTATTTTAATGAGGCCCCCGCTATTATGGATCGTGCTCCCCTCAGTCGCTCGTTTGAGACAGGAATCAAACTGATCGATTCGATGCTTCCGCTGGGGAAGGGGCAGCGATCGTTAATTCTCGGCGATAAGATGACAGGCAAGACCACGATCGGAACGGACATCATTTTGAACCAGAAAGGCAAGGATGTTTTTTGCATTTACTGTGGGATCGGTAAAACAGCTTCTTCGATGGGGAAAGTTGTTTCGCTTTTTAAAGAGCATGATTGTTTTGAGTATACAACGATCCTGTGTGCTCCGGCCTCGAGTTCGCCGGGTCAACAGTATTTGGCGCCTTACGCAGCTTGCTCTATTGGCGAATATTTCAGAGATCGCGGGAAAGACGTTTTTATCTTTTTTGATGATTTTACCAAGCATGCGTGGGCATATCGTGAGCTTTCCCTTTTGATGGGAGTTCCTCCGGGGCGCGATTCGTATCCCGGGGATATTTTCTACTTGCATTCCCGCATGATCGAGCGGGCCGCTCAGCTTGATAAACAGCATGGCGGGGGCTCTATGACTTTTATCCCGGTGGTCGAACTGCTCGAAGGCGATTTGACGGCTTATGTGCCTACGAATCTTGTTTCGATGACGGACGGACAGCTTTTTTTGAATGCCTCCCTGTTTAATGAAGGTTTTCGTCCGGCGGTGGATGTTGGGCTTTCCGTTTCGCGTGTTGGGAGTAAGGTTCAGTGGAAGGCTACCAAAGAGGTTTCTAAATCGTTGCGAATGGAATTTATTCAATTCAAAGAGTTATTACGGGCCAGCAAACTTCAGGCGTCGGGCCAATCGGAAGAGACGAGGGAAAGTTTGAGGGCCGGGAAAGTTCTCCAAGCTCTGCTGACCCAACCTGCCAACAATCCCGTCTCACTCGAAATCCAGATCATGTCGTTTTTTGCCAAGGAGAATCAACTATTCAAGGACCTTGAACTGTCCCATATGCAGGAATTTTTAGCGTGTTTTGAACCCTATGCGAAAGAAACGGATCCGTCTCTTTTTCTCCTGATAAGGGAAAAGCAGGTTTTGGACGATGAAATCAAGAAACGGATGAAGAGGATTCTTGAAGAGTACATCGGAACTCTGAAAAAGAAGTTTCAGATCGAAGATGAGGGAGCCGTGGTTGAAACGGCCTAAGGTATGAAGCTTAAATTCCATTTAAAAGTTATGAGTCTGAAAGGAATTGCGTTTGATGAAGAGGTGGAGTCGGTTTACCTGACCGGGGATGATGGGGAATTTGAACTCCTTCCGTTCCATCATCCGCTTCTGGCATCATTGCCCGAGGGGGATTTGAAAATTGCGTATCATGAGAGTATCCCCATTAAGGTCGGAGTTTTGAGCTTTAAGAATAATGCATGTCGTGTGATTGCCGAAATTGATCCGGACTTTAAAAATTATAAACATGTTTGGGATGTTTAGCTGAGAGGACGTTCAGAGATGCAGAATCTTACAGTGATCATTATCATGTTTATCGCAGTGATCGGGCCATCGATTGTGATCGCAGTTGTTGGCGCGGCCACCATCCAGGCTTTGGGACGAAATCCTTCCGCGGCTCCCAAGATTTATTTGGGCGTGATCCTGATGCTTTTGTTCGCGGAGGCGGCGTCGATTATTTCGTTACTGGTGGTTTTTCAGATTTTTGTTCCACGGACCTGATAAGGAGAAAGACTATGTGGATTTTTGGATTTGCTCTAATGCAGATAATTGTTTTCGGTGCGGTGCTCTATTTTTACAAAAAAATAACGGCGGGAGAGACGGAAAATACCGTTCAGAGACTCGGAGCGGTTTATGAAGATCTTCTTAAGAAACAGAAAGATCTTACTGAAAAACTGGAGACTGCGGAACAGGAATATCAGGCCAAGAAAGAAGAGTCGGCCCAGATTGCGGATAAATTAGCAAATCAGGCCATGGACGAAGTACGGAAGAAGGAGGAGACGATTCTCAAAAAAGCGCGTGCGGAGGCGGAAGATATTCTCACCAAGGCTCATGCGTCCAAGGAGCAGTTTAGCAAGGAACTGGAGGTGGCGGCCAATCGAAAGGTTGTTGATTTTTCTGCGGGGCTCTTAAGGCATATTCACGATGAGCATTTAAAAGTATTGCTTCATAAGCATTTCATAAAGAGTTTTTTGGAACGGGCAAGAAAATCGGATTTGGCCTCCGTAGAACTTCACGGACAGAAGCCTGTGCTCCGAACCCCGATTCTTCTAGAGAAGGAAGAAAAAGATCAACTCCTGCGGGTTCTTTCCGAACAACTTAAAATTCCTGGGCTCCAGATTGATGAGGTTGCTGATGAGACTCTTGTTGCCGGAGTTGCGTTACAAGTAGGGACACTGGTTCTGGACGGCAGTTTTGCGAACGCCATCAGAGAAGCGGCGGATGCGTATAAGGAAGAGGTGTAGTTATGAGGAAACAGGGGGAGGATTGTTGTGGGTAAGGTCACAAGAATTATGGGGGACATGGATGATGTGGATGCTCTCCTGGAGATTCTTTCGGTGATCAAGGACGTCGCGATGAACCGCTTTTTTTCATTTGCCAAGCGGAAAGCAAATATTCAGAATTTCTTTGATGAGTTTCTTGATTTTTTTAAAGTCGTCCAGAACGTTGAGACGGATTGTCCTCTTCTCAAGAATGACAACCCCGGCGTATTAATTTTGACGATTGCATCCGACATGGCCTTTATGTCCCAGCTTAACAGCCGAGTGACAAGTTTAACTCTCCAGCAGTACCAGAAATATCCGGGGTCAACGGTGACGGTTTTAGGTCGTCGTTGTGCGGAGAGGTTGAAGATCATGGAAGTGGGAAATATCGATCGTGTTTTTGCCGCGGATGAATTCTCCGATCGTTACTCGTTAGCAATCGCGATACGCGATCATCTGGTGGAACAGGTTTTGAGCGGGAAGGTCGGAAAGGTTTTGATTGTCTATTTATGGGCCAAATCTTTTAGTATTATCAAGCCGCGAGTTTTAACGCTTCTTCCCGCTTCGGAGCTGGTCAGAACCAGTGGTGGAGAGTTGACGGAGGAAGGTATTCCGCAAGAAGATGAGGTGTCAATTGACCCCGAAGAAAAGATAGATCTTATTATGGAATCCGAGCCGGATAAGATGATGCGTGCGCTTGCTGACATCTGGATTCACTCAAGGCTTTTCGAGATATTGTCTGACACCCTTCTCGTCGAGTTTGCGGTGCAGGCGCAACAACTGGAATCTGCCCTGGAATCTCTCGGATCCGAGAAGAAGGCCTTGCTGGTCAGTTTTAGGACGGCAGGCCGAGATGAATTAAACAAGGCCATGAGAGAAGTGTTTACCCAAACGAGCGTTTCGAAGAGGCGATAAAACCGATGGAACACGCAGGAAACGATACCAGTACTCAGACAGCCCCGGTTTCAGGTTCACAGGATGTCGTTTTAGGAAAAGTGATCGCGGTTCGAGGTCCGGTAGTTGATGTCCGGTTTGAGCGTGTGAATGATTTGCCGGCTTTGTACGATGTTTTGATTGGTCAGTCACTTAATAAGAAAAAGGTTGTGATGGAAGTAGCTGAACATTTGAGCAAGAACGATGTTCGGTGTATTGCACTCTCCGAGACTCTCAATCTTCAGCTCAATTCAAAAGTTGCAAATACCAAAAAACCTGTTTCTGTCAGGACGGGTGACGAACTCTATGGACGTATTATCAATGTATTCGGAGACCCGGTGGACAATATGCCCGGTTTTTCAGGCACAGAATTTAAGGTGACGCGGCGGCCGCCCCGGCTGGAGCAATATAACCTCAAGAGCAAATTTTCAGCGAAGCCCGAATTTCTGGAAACCGGCATCAAGTATCTTGATGTTCTTTTTCCCTTATGCAAAGGCAGCAAAATGGGAATTCTCGGCGGCGCTGGTTGCGGTAAAAGTGTGGTGATCCTCGAGCTAATTAATAATATTGTAAAAAAACACGAAGGGGTTTGTATCTTTACCGGTATCGGGGAACGGATTCGTGAAGGTAACGACCTGTTCTATGAACTTAAGGACAATAATCTTCTCCCTAAAATTAAACTTGTTTTTGGGCAAATGAATGAGCCGCCAGGTGCGCGTTATGAGTGTGTGAATACCGGAATCACTTTAGCTGAGGATCTTGCGGAACGAAATAAAGATGTGTTGCTTTTTATGGATAATGTGTTCCGGTTTATCCAGGGGGGACAAGAAATTTCGACTCTGCTGGGTCGTGTTCCCGGGGAATCGGGGTATCAACCCACTCTTCAGTCCGAGGTTAACGCGATTGAAGAGAGAATCCGTTCCATCCCGGGATACGGATCCATCACATCACTGCAGGCGGTTTACGTGCCCGCTGATGACATGACCGATCCTGCGGTGGTGGCCATCTTCAGCTGTCTTGACGGAGCCCTGACGCTTTCCCGTGATTTGGCCCAAAAAGGTTTTTATCCTGCGATTGATCCGCTCCGGAGCAGTTGTTCTAACCTGGATCCCCGTATTGTCGGTCAAAGGCCGTATAACATCAGCCAAAAAATGCTCGCCCTTTTTGCGAAACATTCGGCACTACGCCGGATCGTGCAAGTCGTCGGTGTCGAGGAACTTCCGAAAGAAGACCAAATTGATTATAAACGGGCCGAAAAACTTCTTAATTTTATGACTCAGCCATTCACCGTTGGCGAAGCTTTTACAGGTAAAAAAGGGGAGTTTGTTTCCGTCGGTGATTCTGTGGATGATTGTGAGGCCATTATCAGTGGTGTCTACGATAAGTTGCCGGCCAGTGATTTTTATCTAATCGGTCGTGCTCCGAGAAAAAAAGAATAAGACAGGATTATGAAAAAAAACTCTAATAAAAGGGTGTACCAGATCTTGCGGGATTCGGGGTCTGTCCCCGAGGCAGATCTGAAGGAAACTTTGAAAATAGCCGAGACCTCTGGAAAGGAGTTCCTGAGTTTGATCCTGGACGCGGGATTTTTGGAGGAACGTGCGATTCTTGACATTTTTTCGAAAGCGACCGGATGTTCGGTAGTCAGTCTTAAAACCCTGACTCCGGATCCGATGGTGTTCGGCCATGTCCCGGTGAAGTTTGCGTCGTATTACCACTTTTTCCCAATTCGGGTGGAAAAAGGTAAGCTTCTCATTGCTACTTCCCGCATTTTTGATATCCATACGCTGGATGAAATGCGATTTGCGATGGGATATGAAATGGAAATCTGTTTTGCTCCGGAAAGGGAAATCCAAGAGATGCTCCGGCGGCATTATGGGCTTGCGGCAGATACGGTGGAAAAAATTCTTTCCGAAACCTCCGCTCAGGAGCATTCCTCACCGTCGTCTGAAGTGCCAGAGGTTGAGGATATCGAGAAACTGGCTCAGGCCCCGTCGGTGGCTCATGTCGTCAACCAGATTATTCTGGACGCCTACAAAAAGCGTGCGAGTGATATTCATCTTGAACCTTTGCAGTCTGGTATTCGTATCCGTTATCGAATCGACGGAATTTTGCAGGAGGCGCCGGTTCCGCGGGAACTTAAGGATTTTTTTTCTCCGATGCTTTCGCGAATCAAGATTATGGCAAATCTTAATGTGGCTGAAAAACGTCTGCCTCAAGACGGTAAGTTTCGTGTCAAAACCCAGGAAGAGACTCTGGATCTTCGCGTATCTTTCATCCCCACCGCCAATGGGGAGAGCGTTGTGCTCCGGATTCTTCCGGGAAAGAATGTGTTTCGCTTTGAACAACTCGGTTTTGAGCCGAAACACCAAAAAATTCTTGAAGAACTTCTCAATCGTCACAACGGGATCCTTTTTGTGACGGGACCGACAGGAAGCGGCAAAAGTACAACACTCTATGCATCGCTGAACAAGCTTAATTCTCCGGACCGAAAGATCATTACGATCGAAGATCCGGTGGAGTATGAGTTGGAGGGGGTTAACCAGATCCATGTTAATCCCGATATCGGGCTTAGTTTTGCTAACGGATTGAGAAGTATGCTCCGCCAGGATCCTGATGTGATGATGGTGGGTGAGGTGCGAGACCTGGAGACGGCAGACATTGCCATTCGTGCCGCCCTGACGGGGCATTTGATCCTTTCCACTTTACACACGAATGATGCGGCGAGTGGAGTGACCCGTTTGCTGGATATAGGTGTGGCGCCGTATTTAATAGCCTCGAGTGTTGTTGCGTTTATTGCCCAACGTTTAGTTCGGGTCATCTGCCCTGTTTGCAAGGCAGAAGTTCCGGATATCAAGGAAGAGGTTAAAAATTTAATCGAACGGGAATATGGGATTCGGAAAACGGATATCCGGGTTTTCAAGGGGAAAGGTTGTGAACAATGTAACTACACGGGATTTCGCGGCCGACTGGCGATTCACGAAGTTCTCCGTTTGACGGAGCCGATCCGGAAACTCATTATGGATCGTGCAACTGCGGAATCGATTAAAACGGAAGCTGTTCGGCAGGGGATGACGACCTTGCGCTTTAATGGCTGGGAGAAGGTCCTACTTGGTCTGACAACCGTGGAAGAAGTTCTGGAAACGACAGAAGATGATCGATTGAAAGACTGGACGGCTGAATCAAAGAATGCAGTCCCTGAAGTGGATGCGGGGACGATTCGTATCGCGGAAGAAAAATCCGGAATAGATTTGTTGCCTTCAGAGGAAAATCAGGCAGACACGGATGATAAATTTACGAATTTGAGAAAGTTTCAACGTCTGACCTGTGAGGTTCCTGTTTTTTTTAAGATCGTGGACTATAAGGGGGGAGATGCCCGAATTATTCAAGCGAAAAAAGAACTCATGCAAGTAGAGTTTGAAGGAGTGTCTCGCGATCTTAGCGCCGGTGGAATCTATTTTTCAGTTCTTGACCAACCGATCACGGATAAAATCGGAGCGATTGAAGGCCCTGTGATTTTGCTGTGGGAGTCGCTCGAGTTGGGGAGTATTCTGGATGTCAGGATTTTGCTACCCAAGGGTGAAAAACCTGTGCGGTGTATGGCCAAGGTTTGCAGGGTTTTCCGTTCGATGGGGCAGGCCAATAGCGGTGTTGCGGCCTGGTGCCGAATCGGATTATCGTTTCTTGCCCTTGACAGTGACGATCGGCATCGGCTTATGAAATTTTCGAAAACCAATGCGGAATTCAATGAGCCAGTTTAAGTACGAAGCCAAAAAAGGTAAGGATCTTATCAAGGGCATTCTTTCTGCTGACACGAAAGACGCGGCAATCGATAAAATTATCGAGATGGGGCTTGTTCCGGTTGAGTTGTTTGAGGAGAAGGGTGGAGGAAAACAAAGCCGAGTTTTCGGGAGAAATCAGACGCAGATCTTTAAAAATAGCGGGCATACACTCATCGTTTTTTATCGTCAGCTTAGTCGTCTTTTGAAATCTGGTATTCCCCTCCTTCCCGCATTGGTTCTGGTATCCGAACAGGCTGAAGAAGGGAAATATTATCAGGTGCTTGATGCCATCAAAAACCAGGTGCGTCAGGGACAGTCTTTGGCTGAAGCCATGACGGAGTACCCCGAGATCTTCAACGCTTTTACGCTAGCCATTGTCGAGATTGGCGAGCATACGGGACATCTGGATGATGCGCTTCAGCGCTTGGCAGATTATTATGAAAAGCAATCGGTCACGCGCCAGAAAGTGAAGAATGCGCTGACTTATCCGCTCTTTGTTTTAGCGTTGGGCGGTTTGGCGCTTGTTTTTTTGCTGAGCTACGTCGTTCCGAAATTCTCAAGGCTTTTTCTGGATCTTGGGCAATCCTTGCCCTGGTTGACACAGGTACTTATCGGATTAAGTGAAATGATGTGTCGATATGGATTCGGGATTCTGTTTGGCATTAGCGTATTGGTGTTTCTTGTTCATAACCGGTTAAAAATTCGTGCCTATCGGCTTTCTTGGGATCGGATCAAATTGCGACTCCCGCTGGTTGGAAAAATTGTTTTCATGGCCCAGTTTGCGCTTTTTGCCCGCTCGATGGAGATGCTTCTGAAAGGTGGAGTGCCTCTGCTGAAAGCGCTTCGCACGGCTATTCCTGCCGTTCCGAATGAAGCGATGAAGGAGGATCTTTTTTTAGTGGAACGGTTGGTTGAACAGGGCGCCAGTTTCAGCGATTCGCTCAAGAGCGGCGGAACGTTCCCGATTTTCGCGATTCATTTACTCCTGGTGGGGGAACAAACGGGCCGGATGGATCAATCTTTTGTGGATATTGCCGATTGGTACGAGCAGGAATCTTCTGATGCGGTTCGCTCGCTTGTTCAGTTAATCGAACCGGTAACGATTTTCATGATTGGGGCGGTTCTTGGAATTGTCGCAATCGCGATTTTATTGCCGGTCTTTAGTATCGATGCTCTTGTTTCGTAACCTGTGGAGGAAGTATGCGTAAGAAAAAGCAAGAAGGCTTTTCCCTAATCGAAATCATTCTGGTGGTGGTGATTATCGCGACTCTTTCGGCGATGGTAGTTCCGCGTTTGACGGGCCGATCTGAACAGGCGCGGCTGGCTGCTGCGCGCGCGGATATCGAAGTCAATATCCCTACGGCCTTGAAGCTTTATGAGCTGGATAACGGATATTTGCCGACGACGGCCCAAGGGCTTAATTCACTTCTTCAAAAACCGTCGACGGCCCCGGTGCCCGAAAACTGGAACGGTCCTTACCTCGAAAAACTTCCGGTGGATCCCTGGGGACGTCCTTACCAGTATCAATCCCCCGGAACCAATCGGCCTCACGACTATGATCTCTTTTCGTTGGGAAAGGACACTAATCCCGATTCGGCCAAGGACGATGTCGTGAACTGGATTGTTGCGGGCGCATTTGCTAAGTAGTATGAAACCCGAATCTGACCGTGTTTGTGGCCAAGGTGGAAAGGGTTTCACACTCATCGAGGTGGTTCTGAGTATTGTTGTTCTGGCGGTGGGGTTGGTTTTTGTGCAGCGCACTCTTTTGGGTTCATTCACAGCCTTAAATACGATCGAGCATTGGAGCCAGGCTGAGCAGATACTGGATGAGAAAATTTGGGATGTGAAGCGACGAGTTCGTGAGCAGGGAAGGACTGTTCAGCGTGAGAGTCAAAACGAGATGTTCCTTGGGAACGAAAAAGTTTACCGCGGCAATATGGATATTCACTGGATGGATCCCCAGGGGCGTTTAATCAAGGTCAACGCACAAATTGCATGGGGACGGACCGGAATGAGCCACATCATTAAACGTACGATTTATCTTTGGGTGCCGCATGCGACGTGGAAAGGCTAGCGGTTTCACGTTTATTGAAATCATTGTTGTGACCGTCATTGTGGCGACGCTGAGTGCAGCGCTTTATGCGACGTTTTCACAAGGGGTGCGTCTTTGGGGAAGAGTAGCAAAGGACCGTGGCGAATGGAAAGCGGATGTTTGGCTTGACAAAATGACCGGAGAACTCAGAAATACTTTTCATGATCCTCAATGGAGGTTCAGGGGAACAAGGGCGGAACTTTTTTTTTCGTCTCTTGACCGGCTGAACACCGAAAAAGCTCAAGGGACATTACCTGTTCATGTTTGTTATTCTTATGACCCCAAAAAGAAAAATTTGATTTTGCAGGCGTTTCCTTTCGAAGACGTTCTGCTGAAAAAGATAAAGTCCCCAACGCACCTATCTGTGCTTGACAAGGTGAGGTCATTTGATTTGCGGTACTATGCCTATGACGCGAAAGTTCGGACCCATCGGTGGGAAACTCAATGGACTCAAGATTGCTTTCCGGAAGCCGTAAAAGTTACCATCGAGCTTGAGCCCATAAAACACCGAAAGTGGATTCGCATTATTTCCATCCCGACGGAGAACCCATGCCCGGCATGATTGGTAGACAGCATACGCATCGTTCATCTTCGCAAAATAAGCGGAGTTTTTTTAAGTTCGGCCAGTTTGTTTCGATTCCGCCTACCCTTGTCGTATCTCTTGATTCGGAAACAGTTAAAATGGCACATGGGCGGCTTCTTCAGGATCGTTTTGTGATTGAAGGTGCTTTTTCGATGGAGCTTGGAGCCAAAAGTGATGAGCAGATTAGCAGTGCTGTTCTGCTTTACTGTCAGACCCAGAAAATAACCCCCGGGCAGATCCTGGGACTTATTTCCCCCAAATTTTTTATTTCTAAAAATGTTGATGTCCCTTCCACAAACCGCGAGGAAGTTGCGAAAATTATTGATCTCCAGGCGGGTCGGTTTACGCCTTATGCCCGGGAGGAGATTGCGATTGACTTTACTTGTCTGGAAGGTGTTGTGCAACATTTCACCAATGTCCTCCTTTTTATCGTAAACCGGAAAATCGTGGAGCGTCTTGTTGCTGTTTTGGGGAATGCCAAACTCCGGATTGACAAAGTGGTGGTGGCCTCCCACTGCATGGCAGCCACATATGGGATTGTCGATCGGGATGTTTCTCAGGAGGGAGGATTGGGAGGGATTCACATGGGAGAGGACTCTTCGGAGTTGACGGTACTGGACAAGAAACAGGTGGTTTTTGTCCGGCACATTCCTGTGGGTGCCCGTACGTTTCGGAAAAATCCCGAGAAGTTCCGGATTGATTTTGCGCAGGAATTGACTCGGTCAATCGGGGCTTATCATGACCAGGGGATTGGTCGACCGATTCGGAAGCTTTTGATCACCGGTCTTGTGGACGATCTTGGGCCGATGGGTGATATTTTAAATCAGGTTTCGCCGGTGCCACTTGGGAAGATCGAAGTCACGGGGTTTGACTATCGAAAATATTTTAATGTTTCAGATTCGGTGATGAGCCATGTCCAACAGGCTCCCGCTGTTTCTTTTTTTGAGCTCTTTTCCGTACTGGCCCATTTGGATCAAAACAAAGTGGACCTCCTTTTGCCGGAGTTGAAACTTCGGCGAAAAGTCCGTGATATGAGCCGGGACATTTTGGGGTTTGGAGTCTGGATTATGGCGATTTTTCTTCTCGTGAGTCTGTTTATGGGGAGTAAGATCTATTTTAAAAAAGCACTTAACCAGAAACTTCAACGTATCAGTCATCAGTATGGTGAACAGGCTAAATCTCTTGAGGTGATTTCGACGAAAAACCGGATTGTCAAGAAGGTTATTGCGAAGCGAGGAAAAGAGCTCGTGGTGTTAAATATCATCAGCGGATTTATCGGAGATGACCTCTATCTTTCACAGATTAATTATGATAGCGCGGGGACTGTTTCGATTGCGGGTACTGCCGATTCGATGTCGCGGGTTTTTTCGTTTGTGACGCAGTTAAAACACTCCAACTATTTTAAATCGGTTGAAGCCAAGGAAACCAAATCGCGAAAAGAGGGCAAGCAGGATGTTGCCGATTTTTTGATTGATTGCGAATTGGCGGAAGGATTCTGACGATGGCGAAAAAGGCCCAAGGCGGTAAATTTAACTTCAATGAGATGATATCTCAAATGAGTTCTCAAAACCGGATCCTTTTTGTTGTGACCGTGATTATGGTTGCGCTCGCCTTGATGGATCGCTTGATGATCGGCCCGTTTAGTTCCCAAATGAAATACATGGAAGCGGAAAATCAGGCGCAGATGGAAAACCTTAAGCGCAGTCACCGGATTATTTCGTTTCGGGACGGGATTATGGAGGAGTATCAAAAATACAGTACATACATGGACACGGGAGCCATGAAACAGGAAGAAATTGTGGCGGCTCTTTTAAAAAAGATTGAAACGCTTGCGGGTCAACAATCCGTTTTGATTACGAATGTTCGACCGGATGATGTGGAGGAAAAACCTAATTTCCGGATTTATAAAACCAGCATTGATTGTGAAGGAAAACTCGAAAATTTGCTAATGTTCATTCATTTATTGGAACAATCCGATTATCTGTTTCAGGTTGAGCGTTATTCCATGGGGCCTAAATCCAAGGGATCTGACATCATAAAATGCACGCTGGATATTGCCCGTATTCTAATTGCTGTCGAAAAACCCAACCTTGCGTTGGAATCCAGAAGGTTTTGATATGAGGATTTTTGCCCTAGTGGCTCTTTTCTCTTGTCTCCTCGTTCCTTTTGTTTTTCCCGGGATTACGCGAGATGATTATCAACGAGCCATGGATCTATTTGAAGATGGACAATACAACGATTCGATCGCGATCCTGAAGGCCTCGCTTGATCAGGACCCGAATCAAGCGGTCTTGTATAACCTGCTCGGGATGATCTATTTGAAACAGGACGAATCGATTGCCAGCGCGATCGGCTCTTTTGAGGAGGCGGTTCGGATCGATCCTGATTACGCGGACGCCTATTTCAACCTGGCTTCCACCTATGCCAGCTCCTCGAACAGGCCCGAGCTTGCGGCCGATTATTTCAAGAAGACTCTGGAGGCTGATCCGAAATATGTTCGGGCTTATTTTGGTCTCGGATGGTTTGTCCTTACGACCCAGGAGAAACCGGAGGAAGCGTCGGAATATTTCAAAAAGGCAGTCGAATATTTCCCGGATTTCGCGGAAGCTTATTATGGTCTTGGTCTTTCCTATATTCAAATGGGAAAAGCGCCGCTGGCACTTGAGTCGATTTCCAAAGTTAGGGCTATGGGTCGAGAAGACTTGGCTTATTATCTCGAAACCATTCTTCGGGGTGGGAAGGTCTCTGTCCCGATATCGGAAGATCCACTTGCTGAGACTCCTTTGGTGGATAACGAAACTTCGCCTTCGCAAGAAACGATTCCGGAGCAATGGACGGGATCTTCCGAACCAATAGTGGGCCAAGAGGATGAGGTTTCGAAGGGGATGACCGATCAAGATGGGATTTCAGAGAACAGTAATCCTTTTCAGCTTTATTAGATTTCTGCCCCGTCATTTTTCGATGTGTTGATTCCCCTGAGGGTGGATACTTTCAAGCGATATTTCAAGCGAAGGCATTTTAAGGTTCAGTCTGGACATATGTGTACCCATAGGTCTTGAGAAAATTCTATGCATCTTTTTTCTTTTTCCCCAAAGTGGGCGATTTTTCTGGTGATCGGAATTCTCGCTATTTTTTTCCGCACTTATTCACTCCATGGCGGGCCTTTTATGATGTTTCGCGACTCAGAAACTATGGCTCGCGAACTTATCGACCGGGAGATGAGAGTTCAGATCGGGAGTGCGTTAGAAAAAAAAGCTCCGGGAATTTCCGATCTCGACAAAAAATCTTGGGTGGATCATCAGCTCAGGAATCTTACGGAGTCAGGGGCTGATGAGGGCTACGTGACGGCGGTAAAAAGATCGGCCAGCCTCATTGACCGCGCCCGTAAGGAAAATTGGGTAGGTCCCCGTTATTTACTTGAGGCGGATCCCTATCATTACCTTTATCAGGTGGAAAGAATTCTTGCGGATGGATTTCTTGCGGAGAATTTTAGGAGCGGACGATATTTCCATCCATTGATGCGGGCTCCGCAAGGCCATTGGGGAGAAGCCTTGCTTCACCCTTATGTGGGGTTATTTACCTACCGTTTGTTTCGGTGTCTTGATCCGGGGGTTTCTTTGGTAAGGGCTCTTGGTTTTGTCCCGCTGGGTTTGACGCTCCTGATTTTGATCGGATACGGAGTGCTGGGGAAAGGGTTTGGTTTTGATTGGAAGGAAAATGCGTTTGGGATGCTGACCTTGGCCTTATCGCCGATTTTTATCCAGAGAAGTGCTTTAGGTTGGTTTGACACGGATCCTTATAATTGTTTCTTCCCAATCCTTATATTGTTTTGCATGATACAAAGTTTTCGTCAACCAAAGTATTTCTGGGCAGGTGTATGGGGCGCCGGTTTTTTGACGGCACTTTATGGATATTTTTGGAATGGGTGGCTTTTTATTTTTCCGCTCGTCTCGGCAAGTATTTTGGTGAGTACGGTTCTTTTGGTGTTGCTACGAAGATCTCAATCTTGCACTTTGGCAAGGACGGCTTGTTGCTTTGTGGCTCTGTATTTGACGATCAGCGGATTTTTTTTATTGATCTTTTGGTCGCCTGAGAGGTTGTGGGGGATGGCGCAGATGGCCTCGACCTTGCTGGGACAGTTTGCGTTGGCGGAGTTCGATATCTGGCCCAATGTTTTTTTGACGGTGGGTGAAGCCGGGGGAATTACGCTGAAGAAGCTTATTTTTCTGACCGGCAATTATGTTACGTTTGCCATTGCCCTCATCGGTTGTTTGTTAGAGGGTTGGAAATCTTTCCGGCGTGATGATATTTTTCGTCAATTCCGTTACCTTTTTTTGTTGAGCTTCAGTCTTCCGCTATTTTTTATTTCTCTAAAAACCGAGAGATTTTCTCTTCTTTTTGTTCTGCCGTTGGCACTTTTTGTCAGTTTTGGAGTAGCCCGAATTGCGGAGTCTGCTGACTGTTTGTGGCGGCGGGTCAAAAATTTCCGGTATCCCCGAGGGGGTGGGGCTCAAAGATTTGCAACACACCTTTTACTTTGGGTGGTGTTCCTCCCGCTGATGTTATTGACCGCTCACGTTGTTGCTCGAAATATTACACCGATTATGGATGATATTTGGAATGACGCGATGATGGAGTTGCGTGAAAAGACAACTCATGATTCGATTATCAATAGTTGGTGGCCGCCCGGGCACTTCATTACGGGACTTGCACACCGGCGCGTGACGGTTGATGGAGGAAGCCAACATTTTCATGTTTCGTACTGGATGGCCCGTGCTCTGATGGCTGAAAATGAGCGAGAGTCCGCCGGGATTTTTCGCATGCTTAACCTGAGCGGAGAGGAGGCCCTTCTTTTTCTGACGGAACGGGGAATGGAGGTTCCCGATGCGGTTGATTTGCTGTTAAAGATAGTCTGTCTGGGGCGCACTGAGGCGTTATTGGAACTTCCATCTTCCATGACGGAAGAGCAGAAAGAAGCACTTCTTGATCGCACCCACGGAAAGGGTGAACTCCCTCCCTCGTATGTCCTTGTTTACGATGATCTCGTTACACAAAATCTCGCGGTGAGCACTATGGCCCAGTGGGACTTCAGAAAGGCGATGGAAATTCGTGAAGAGCGACGCGCGCGTAGCCCCGGACTTATGGGTTTTTTTGATAATAATGCCCTCGCGAGTTATACGCAGGATTTTGTGAAAGCTTCGGGCGAATTTGCTAAATATACCGCTGCGGCAAAACTGGATCGACGGGAAGGTTCCATTCTCCTTTTTTCTAATGGGGTGGCTGTGAATTTCACATCTCAAGATGCGGTGATCTTTTTACCCGAAAAAAAAGACCGTGTAAGGCCGGCAAGTCTGTTCTATCTTGACGAGAGCCGGTTGGTTGAAAAAATCTATCCCGACAAGGGGATTGATGTCTCAGTCCTTTATTTCGAGGAGGAAGGTACCTTCTATTGCGTGATTGCGGATGCCAGGTTGTTCCGCTCGCTTTTGTTCAGGCTTTATTATCTCAGGGCGCGGGGGCTGGATTATTTTAAGCCGGTTGTGGAAAAAGGGACTTTGGAGAAAGGGACAGTCGTTCGAATTTTTGAGCTTAATCGCGACCAATTTTCGAACGGTTGAGTCGGGCGTGAAAGGAGTTTTTAAATCAGACGAAATGAACAGCAGAAAGCGAGGGCTTTTATGAACCAACGAATGGTTGTTGTCTTGAGTGGGATGACCCTGTTTTTTTTACTGTCATCGGGGGCGCTATTGGCGGACAATTACGTTTCAGACAAAGACGAGTCCGTAAAAAAAATGGGAGTTGCCTGGAATATTGCAGAGGACAGGAAGATCGCCAATTATGCCGGTATTTACCAGCCCGAGGGTCTGGATATCTACATGAAACGTCACTTTGATCTGTTTACTGCCAAGCTTGACCAACTGAGTTTGGAAATTAACCAGCTCCAAAAAAAGGTGGACAGTCTGATGGTAAAAGGGACGGGAGTCGTGGCTTCTTCGGGACAGAAGTCCTGAGTCTTTTTCTAAGGTGGATTTTCAGAAATAGTGAGCACAGACGGGAAAATACGAAGTTTGCTGAAAATGGTATGATCGAAGTATGAGAGGAAAAAAGACCGAATGAAAATGATGAAGAGGTGGATAGCACCTTGTCATAAACAACCTGGTGCGCAAAGCGGCTCAGAGGGGAGTATTCTCGTGGTCTCTTTTTTTGCGCTTGCCCTTCTTGTGATGTTTATGACGACGGTGGGCTATGTTGTCCGCCAGAAATTTCAGGTGGTATCGCGGCTGGATACCCGCCAGAAGTTGCGCTATATCGGGGATGCAGGCGTGCAAAAGGCGAGACATGTTTTGTGGATACACCGTGAGCGTCATTCTTCTTATGACTCCCTAAGTCAAAGCTGGAGCCGGAACGAGCCGGATTTTAAGGATGTTAATGTCGGTGATGGTTTTTTTTCCATTTATCGGTCAGAAGATTTTTCCCCCAAGGATGAGGTTTTAAGCAAGGAGACCCCAGTGTATGGTCTTGTCGATGAGGAAAGTAAGATCAATATCAATACTGTTCGCTCGACGGACATATTGAGGAGGCTTTTCCGCGAATCTACGGGTTTGCCGGATGGCGAGGTTGACGCATGGGTTGATTCTTTAGAGGACTGGATCGATGAAGATAACGATACGCGTTCATTGGGTGCCGAGGGCCGTTACTATCGGGGTTTAAATCCATCCTATCTTCCTCGAAACGGAACGCTGGCGACCCTCGCAGAATTGCAATGGGTTAAAGGAATCACCCCTGAGATTTATCAGAAAATGAAACCGTATATTACACTCCATAGTTCCGGACAAGTAAATTTGAATACGGCTTCGGAACCGGTCCTTTCTGCGCTGGGCTTTATTCCTTCGCTGATTGATAAAATTAAAGGCTATCGTTCAGGGAGAGATGGTTTGGTCGGAACGGAAGATGACCAGTCGTTTGATGATGTGTCGACTGCGGTGCAACAGCTTGCTAATGAGGGGTATTTGAGTGATAATGAACGCGCGAATTTCGATGCTGTGGTCCAGTCGGGATTTCTTTCGGTTAAATCCCAGTTTTTTACCGCCCAGGTTCTCGCCAGGTTGGAGCATAAAAAACAAGCGCTGAGGGTTGTGGCAACTTTTGATGAAAGGGGAATGATTAAACGGTGGGAAGAAACATTCGTTGGCTCCTGATTACCGGATTATTGCTACTCGGCATCTTCCCGCTCACGGCGCTTTTGGCCCAGGATGAGGGCGGATTGATTCCTGAACTCAAACTGTTTTCAAAAGCCCTGAGCGTTATTTGTGAAGCCTATCCCGGAGACGTGGCGGCTCGTGGGTTGTTCTACGAAGCGGTCAAGGGGATGATGAGCTCTCTGGACGATTTTTCAGAGTTTATTGACCCCGAGCGATACAAACTTCTTGAAATTCATATGCGAGGTGAATACGCAGGGATCGGTGCCATCCTTCAGATTGTTCAGGAACAGGTGACGGTTCGTGCTGTGGAACCCGGAAAGCCCGCGGATCAGGCTGGCCTTCGGGCGGGAGACGTGATCCTGAAAGTGGACGGGATTTCAGTTGATAAAAAATCAGTCGCTGAGGTTTCGGCTCTTTTGCGTGGTGGCGAGAATACGCCGGTGGTACTGACCGTGCTTCGCAAGCCCGCGCTTGAACCTTTTGACATGACGATTCAGCGCCAAAAAATTCAGATCCCGGCGATCCAAGATGCGAGAATGATTGGAAAACACCTGGCGTACTTTCGTTTGACGGCTTGGCAGGATCACACGGTGGAGCAGGTTGACCAGGTTCTTAAAGATTTCAGACAAAACGGGATGAAAGCGCTGATTATTGATCTTCGGAATAATGACGGAGGGCTTCTTCCCCAAGCTGTGGCGCTGGCAGAACGTTTTTTAACACAAGGGAAAAAGGTCGTATCGGTTCAGAGTAAGATTCAGGAACAGAAAAAGGAGTACTTTGTTGCCGACAATGGTGAGTATAAGGAGATCGAATTGGTGGTATTGGTGAATGAAAAAAGTGCAAGTGCTTCTGAGGTTTTTTCCGCGGCGATGCAGGATCATCGGCGTGCCGTGATTGTTGGTGTAAAAACGTTCGGGAAAGGATCGGTTCAGTCTGTTATTCCACTTGATGATGTCAGCGGTATGAAATTGACCACGGCTCGTTATTTGACCCCTTCGGGACGGATGATTGACAAGATTGGATTGACCCCGGATCGTGTGGTTATGAACGGTTCGGAGGGAGTTCCAGGGATGGATCACCAAACCCTGGAAGCGATTGCAGTTTTGAAAAATTATATGTGACGTTACGGAAACGGTTGCGTATTTTTAACGCCCGTGTTTTTGCTTTAACTCGGGATCGATATTTCTTATAACCCAGGAGGAAGATTGTATGAAGAAAAGGATTGGTTTAGTTGTATTAATCGTTGTGGCTGTTGCTGTTGGGAGTACCTGCTACGGTTTTTTGAACGTGAAATCTGACAAAACAGCGTTGAATACTACGGTAACGCCGCAAGGTGCCAGCCAGGGATCCGGGATCCCTTTTCCGGAAAAAATGAATCAACTAAGCCGGAACATGTCTTTATGGGAGAGATTGAGCCCGGAGGAAAAGGCGCAAGCCGTGGATGCGGTGATTGCCCTCTACAAGAACCGGGATAATATTGCCATTCTGAATTCCGGTGAGTTTTATGCCGGGAAAATTGATGAAACGATTAAGAGTAACCCTCCCGTTGCCAATATGGACATTATGACGCTGATGCGTATTCTTTCGATCATGGAATATGATTTTTACAACGGGCAGAATAAAGAAGAGCTTGCCCGCAACACTCTCGGCGACAAGGGGTATGAGGAAAATCAAATGCGCCGGAGAATGACGGCGATGTTTGGCGCCCGTTAGTGGCGTTTGGGTTGCCCCGGAGGCAAGAAAGGCAGGTGTCTTTTTTGGACGCCTGCCTTTTTTATTGAGTTTGAGTCCGGGAGGCTAAGGTTTCGAAACTGAAGGCCAAGATGAGCGGAACTGTGTGTAAAAGAAGACGTTCAAAGGCCGTTTGAATTTGCCATTCAAGGTTGTACGGGGATGTAAGAATGGCTACTGCGTATCCGAGGTTAACGAGTAAAAAGATTCCCACAGGAATCCATTTGTAGTGGGAACGGCCGTTTCTAAATCCTAGATAGAAAACGGCGACCAGGAAAAATCCCCATAAGCCGCGCCAGAGGGTAAACGACGTGACGCTTTTTCGGTAGGCATCGAGCAAAAGAAAGAGACGCTCCCATCCTGAAAAAAGAAGTGTTAGATAATCTTGGAGCGTGCGTCCTGATCCGAGGTAGTCTCCGGTGGTCCCCAGAAATATTTTCAATACCAAAATGGCTAAGGCAGGAAGAGCCGCTCCGGACAGGAAACAGGAAAGCCATTGCAAGGACTGCTCCTTCAACTTCATTTTTTTAAAAAACAGGATTGTTGCTAAAAGGCAGATAAGCGACAGAATGAATAGGAGGCCCTCATTTTTTGTCCAAGCCGCGAGCCCCGACAAAAGTCCTGAAACCCTCCATAGATTTTCTTCCTTTTCACGAAGGGCGATGATAGCGGTTAAAGTCGCGCTTGCGATGAAGAATGATAAAGGGACGTCCGCATAGAAGTGTACCGCCCAAAAAAAACAGGGCCCGAGAACAAGAAAAAAAGCCCCCCCCAGGTAACCTGTGAACGCGGATACCGTCGAGGTTAAATACCAGATCAGGAGGAAAGCGCAGGAAAGGTAAAATCCAAAGGCGAGAAAGGGCGTCCAGAGCAATGCTTCCTTACCTAGGCAGAGCCAACCCCAGGCCAGGGAACCGGGTAAAAGAAGGGGATAATCCGGGTGCGTCCAAAAAAGATCGGGGGAAAAAAGATTTTGCCATTCTGCAGGTGCACGGAACATGAATTTAGCTTTTAGTGCCCAGAAGTAGTAGGCGTCCCATCCGCCGAAAACATTGGTTGCAATTGTCAGGGAATAGAAATCGACTGTTTTGATGAGAATAAAAGCGAAAAGTAAAAAACCCGTCATCGTAAAGACTGTTTGGAGCCGGTCGGATTTTTGGGGCGAAAATAGTCCGATGGATTTTGTCCAGGATGCAAGACAGGTTGGCCGTAGGCTGGGTAGCAGTTTTTTAATCGAAAAAGTCATAATGCCAAAACCCGCGACAAGCGTGATCCACGTTGCGACCGAGGGAGCGATGAGATAAGCGAAGAAAAGCAGAAGGGAACATACGCCATAGCCTATCGGGACGGAGACAGCGCACAGGAATAAAGTTTTTTTGGGAAACCGGGTATGCGGTAAAAAAGATGCGGCCAGCAGGCAACCAAGTAAAGGAGGAAAAATAAAGGCGGAGAAAAAAGTCATGGTTGTTTGACGGCGATTGCCTTGCCGCTGGAGGGGCCTTGGATAATCCGGTAGTTTGTTTCATGGATGCGTTGCATAGCCATTGCGGTGTTTGAACAATAAATAATTGCGATGTGTTCGGATGGAAAGGGGGTTAGCACAAGAGGCGCCAGGTGAGCTTGTGCGGCACAGAAAGTTTCCATGCGGGGGTCGTGTGGATCGTAGGGGATGTCCATGATAAAACTGACCTTTCCCGTTTTGGGTAAGGAAGGTTTAAATGAATCGAATTCAAACCCGGGAGCTTTGAATATAGCCGAATGTCCACTGAAAAGTAATCGGCGGAGAGGGTAAGCTTGTTGAGGTGCCGTGGGCAAGCGGGAGGTTATAACCAGCACAACAGCGATCCCGTAGAATATAACTTTCGCAATCCGCGTCCAAGACGGGAGGTTTTCTCGCTGTGCTTGTAATCTGTCTTTAAGCATAAAATTGTTCCCAGATGTAGTGAATCAAGTCTAAAAATTTAACGCAAAAAAAGTGCAAATTCCTATTGAAGGGAAACAACGCTGGATTATATCGGTTTGATTTTGTCGCACAAGATTATTCTCGGGTTTTTCGGGATTATGGCTGGCGATGGGAAGGCCGGCGGGGAGCGTTACTCGCTATCTCCAAAAGGTTGGTTTTTTTAGTGCGGCCATGATGAGCGAATCAACCAGGATCATCGTGAATACCGTAGCGGCGAGCGGATGCAGGAGCGCTACCATCCGATGTGCGTGGACGATGGAGTGAGCTTTAAAAGCCGTGGCCAAGAGGATTCCGACAAGCAGGGCACCTGCAAAGAGTGCGACGTTATGACTCACCAGAAAGGGAAGTATGAGAAAGGGAAGGACGGAAAAGAAAAAGACGCTTAAGACGCACCGCAAGAGACGCCAGGAGTTTTGTTCAAAGGCGTGAAGATAAATTCTCCTCCAACCGCGCCAGAGGCTGTTGAATGAGTCATACATCCGTGTTCCGTAAATTTCCATCCCAAACGCGCAGAGGCCCCTTGCACCTGACTCTTTTGTTTTTTTCATCATTGCAAAGTCCTCGAGAAAGGCTTCTTTGAGGGCCTCATGCCCGCCAAGACCGAGGTAGTGGCTCTTGCGGACGAGAAGATATTGACCGTTTCCAAAAAAGATTTTTGATTTCGGATCGTTGATTTTCCGGACAGGGAACCAGAGGCCCATGTAGCCCATGGCGCAGGGTTGGATAAGGTTTTCCCAGAACCCGTGGGTAAGACATCTTGGGAGAAGGGTTAAAAGATCCAGGGCCTCTTTTTCTGCATAGGCCACCGATGCATCGATGCTGCCGTGCTGATGGCGAGTGTCTGAATCTGTAAAAAGGAACCAGTCACCCGTGGCATGATTTTTCCCGAGATGAAGCGCGAAGTTTTTCCCTGTCCAGCCGTCAGGAGTTTTCGGAGTATTCAGGTATTTCAAAAAGGGGGCAGTTTTCTTTTTTGAGAAAGAGTCTCCGTTTCCTGTGATTTCAAGAGCTCCTAATTCCTTGAGAATAATTTCAGTGCGATCTGACGAACAATTATTAATTACAATGATCTCGTCGCCCTCGCGGAGTTGTGCTAAAAGGGGCTTAATACAATCCGCAATATTTTTCTCTTCGTTTTTTGCCGGGATCAGAATCGATACAGAACCCGTTCGGGTGTTTTTGGGTGAGACTTGAAGCCTTGGCGCGTGGGCAAGTTCCGATAATGAGCGGAAACTGCGGTAAATCCATACGGCCAGGGCAGTGGTGATATAAAGCAGAAAGAACGTTTCCATAGATCCGCAAATCTAAACGAATGGTATGACCCGGTCAAGAAAAAGTACGGCTTGGATACCCGTAGAACTAACTCCCGATTGACCGCGTGACACGAAAATGACTAGCAGGTTTCACAAGTATTTCCAACCCGTTGTTTCTCAAGGGGTTGGAAAATGCAAAAGGGACTTATGAAACCGATTCTATGCAGATATTTCGAGATTATGGGGTCGATTCTACTTGAAATGGATGGGGGCGCCGTTTAACATGTCGCACCATTACGAACTGGAGGTGGAGGATTTTATGGTTTCATCTGATTTAATGAAAGAAAAAATGTGGCACAGTTTTCCTCAAGCACAGGTTCTCACTCGGTTGGAAGTTAAAGTGGAATCTGGGTTGAGCTCGGATGAGGTCGTTCGCCGTCGCGAGATTTTCGGCGATAATGTTTTGACCCCTAAAAAGGGAAAACCTGCTTGGGTTCGGTTCCTCCTGCAGTTTCACCAACCTCTGATTTATATCTTATTGGCGGCCTCGATTATAACGCTTCTTCTGAAAGAGTTTGTGGACAGCGGTGTGATTTTTGGCGTTGTGCTGATTAACGCAATGGTGGGATTTGTCCAGGAATCGAAGGCGTTAAAGGCGCTTGATGCTCTTGCACGATCGATGACCACTCAGACGACGGTGATTCGGGATGGCGTGGAAAAAACAGTCCCGTCGACGGAGTTAGTTCCGGGTGATATTGTTGCCGTGGCATCGGGTGACAAAATTCCTGCGGATATGCGCCTCGTGAAAGTTCGGGAGCTACAGGTCAATGAATCCGCTCTGACCGGAGAATCAGTCCCTGTTGAAAAACAGACGGAGGCACTTGATATAGGGGCGGTACTTGCGGATCGGAAAAACATGGTTTATACCTCAGCGCTTGTGACGTATGGGCAAGGGCGTGGAGTTGTGGTTTCGACGGGAGATCACACTGAGGTCGGAAGAATTTCCGAGCTTATATCATCAGCCGAAGACCTTGCGACGCCGCTGACAAGAAAGATTGCGCATTTCAGTCATTTTCTTCTTTATGTGATCCTGGGGATGGCGGGGATGACGTTTCTTGTCGGAGTTCTTAGGGGACAGCCCTGGGTTGATATGTTTATGGCTTCGGTTGCGCTTGCGGTCGGAGCCATTCCGGAAGGACTTCCCGCCGCTGTCACGATTACCCTTGCGATTGGTGTTTCACGGATGGCAAAACGGCGCGCGATTATTCGTAAGCTCCCGGCGGTCGAGACCCTCGGAAGTACCATGGTTATTTGTTCGGATAAAACAGGGACGTTGACCGAAAATCAGATGACAGTTCAGGAAATCTTCGCGGGTGGCAAGTTATATGAAGTCAACGGATCGGGATATCAGCCCCAAGGTGATTTTCTGCAGGATGGACAACAGGTGACGGCTCCGGTGCAGGTGGAGCCGCTTAGGGCATGTCTCACGGCAGGGTTGCTTTGCAACACGGCCCGATTGATTGAAAAAGAAGGACGGTTTGAGATTGAAGGGGATCCGACCGAAGGTGCGCTGATTGTTTCAGCGCGTAAGGCCGGGCTGGCGGCGAATTCGCCCGGTGTGCTGACCCAGCAAGTTGATTTACTGCCCTTCGAATCAGAATATCAGTACATGGCAACTTTATATGAATCTGACAAGGCTGGAACAAGAGTGATCTTTATGAAAGGCTCGGTCGAGCGTTTGTTGGATCGATGTGAATCATCGGTCGACAAAAAGTCGATGATTGCCATGACGGAAGCGATGGCCTCCAAGGGGCTTCGGGTGCTCGGGTTTGCGAAAAAGGAAGTGCCTGTCACGTCCGATACCGTTACCCACAGTGATCTCCAGGGGATGACGTTTCTTGGGTTGCAGGGGATGATCGATCCACCGCGCAAAGAGGCAATTGTCGCAGTTCGAAGTTGCTATACGGCAGGGATGCGGGTCAAGATGATTACGGGAGATCATGTGTTGACGGCGACTGCCATCGCGAAACAGTTGGGGCTTCGTCGTTCGGCAACTGCGGGAGGAGAAGACTTGGCCGCCTTTTCCGGGAAACAGCTTGAAGGTCTCAGTGAGCAAGAGTTTACGGAAGCCGCAGATCAAGGCTCGGTTTTTGCCCGGGTAACTCCCGAACAAAAACTTCGCCTGGTCAAGGCTCTCCAGGCTTTAGGAAATGTGGTTGCGATGACGGGGGACGGTGTAAATGATGCCCCGGCGCTTAAACAGGCGAACATCGGGATCGCAATGGGGATTACCGGCACCGAAGTTTCCAAAGAAGCCGCGGACATGGTTCTGACCGACGATAATTTTGCATCGATCGAAGCCGCCGTAGAAGAAGGCCGATGCGTATTTGACAATCTGAAGAAGTTTATTGTCTGGTCTCTCCCTACGAACCTCGGGGAAGGTCTGTCGATACTACTTGCGATTTTTCTCGGAACGGATCTACCTATTTTACCCGTCCAGATTCTTTGGGTGAACATGACGACAGCGATTTTCCTTGGGATGATGCTTGCCTTCGAACCCAAGGAACCCAACATCATGCAACGACCTCCGCAAGACCCCAAGCTTCCTATCATGACGAGAGATGTCTTGATCCGAACCCTTTATGTGGGACTTTTGCTGGTTGCGGCAGTGTTTGGTCTCTTCAAGTATGCTTTGCACCAGGGAGCCTCGCTCGAAACAGCCCGAACGATTGCGAGTACCATGCTAGTGATGGGGGAGATGTTTTATCTCTTTAATTGCCGTTCGCTCACACGGTCGGTATTTTCGGTGGGTTTTTTCTCAAACAAACTGGTGTGGATCGGATGTTTTCTGATGATCGTATTCCAGATTTTTTTTACACAAACCCCTGTTATGAACCGGATGTTTCACACGTCTCCGCTTGAGCTGATGCAGTGGAAAGAAATACTGGCTGCCAGCCTGGTGATTGTCGGAATCGTCGCCATGGAAAAATTAATCCGGCGGAAAAAACACGAGCGGGAAACGGTTCGCTGAGATTTTTTCTGGCCGGGAACGGTTTTTGTGGATGACCTTCCCCTGATTTTCCTTGAAGGGAAGGGTTATCTCTTTTATAATCACGACCCTATGGCAAACCCCCTAGTAATAAATCTTGAGTGTCTTAAAGCGGCACAATCCCTTGACGGGGAGATCTATCAGGCCAACCTTCTTTTAAAACAAATCCCCGAAAAACGGAATCATCTTTCCCAGGAACTCGAAGGAAAGAAGAGCCGTCTTACTGAGCTTGATAAAGCTCTGAGAGATCTTCAACTGAAGCTGAAGGAAAAGGAGATCGAACTTTCCCAGAAAGAAGCACAGGTCAAGAAACTTGACGGCCAGCTTTCTCTTGTTAAAACGAACAAGGAATACAGTGCTCTCCAGCAGGAAATCGCATCGCTTAAAGCGGACAACTCATTACTGGAAGAAGATATTATCAAAAAAATGGACGAGGTTGAGGCGGTTAAGGACGAAGTCGTGGTCGAAAAGAACCATTTTTCAGATATTACAAAATCCTACCAGACTCAGGACCAGGAGCTTCTCGCTCAGGAAAAAGAATTGCAAGCGAGGCTCCAGGAAATTACGAAACAGCGACAGGATGTTGTGGCGCGGCTTCCGCATGAAATTGGCGATCTCTACAACCGGATTGCTCAGAAAAAAGACGGGATGGCCCTTGCTCCCGTTACCGGAGAAGTTTGTAGCGCGTGCCAGATGCGGATTCGCCCTCAGGTGATTAATGAGCTCAAGTTGGGAGAGCAGATCATCGTTTGCGAAAATTGTTCCCGTATTCTTTTCTTTGATGCCTGATTGCCCCTCGATGTTTTGAAATTTCTTCCTTATTTTCTGCGAATCCATCCCGTTTTTTCTTGAAAAAATGGTTCGGACGACATAGAATACAGCTCCGATTTTTGAATCTTAAGTCCTTGCCCTGAATCGTTTTCATAGTTTTTGATCCCGAGGCCATGGGTGGGTGTGTGCGACCGGCCCCCCGGGCGAAAAACTTGAAACAATCAGTAAGCAGGTTCCTTCGTTAAACATAACCAGCAGTAATGCATTCAATCTATGGAAAGGCAGTTACATGACACCTCAAACACTTGAAAAAAATCTATCCGGAGCCCCGAAAATGGAAAAATCAAAATTTGTCACCATGGATGCTAACGAGGCCGTCGCGCACGTTGCTTACCGTATTAATGAATGCATCGCCATCTATCCCATCACGCCGTCTTCGCCGATGGGAGAATGGGCGGATCAGTGGGCGTCGGAGGGAAGGAAAAACATTTGGGGGACCATTCCATCGGTGGCAGAACTTCAGAGCGAGGGCGGTGCGGCCGGCGCGGTTCATGGAGCTCTTCAACGGGGTGCGTTAACGACAACTTTTACCGCGTCACAAGGTCTTTTACTAATGATCCCGAATATGTACAAGATTGCCGGAGAATTGACCTCGATGGTGATTCACGTGTCCGCCCGGTCCCTGGCGTGCCAGGCCCTTTCAATTTTTGGTGATCATTCCGACGTGATGGCGGTTCGCCAGACCGGTTACGCAATGCTTGCTTCCGAATCGGTTCAAGAGGCGATGGATATGGCGCTCATCGCACAAGCGGCAAGCCTTGAGTCGCGCATTCCTTTCCTTCATTTTTTTGATGGATTTCGCACATCGCACGAAGTCCAGAAAATCGAAATTCTTTCCGAAGACCAGATCCGTTCGATGGTCGATATGGCCAAGGTGATGGAGCATCGTAACCGGGCGCTTTCTCCAGAAAACCCCGTGCTTCGTGGCACGGCCCAGAACCCCGACGTTTATTTTCAGGCCCGTGAAACTGTGAACCAGTTTTACACGGCTTGCCCTGACATTGTTCAGAAAATGATGGATAAGTTTGCGAAGGTGTCCGGACGTCAGTACAACCTTTTTGAATATACGGGGCCGAAGGATGCCGAGCAGGTCATGGTGGTCATGGCATCCGGTGTTGAAGTCGCTGAAGAGACCGTGAAAGCTATGACGGCAAAAGGCTCGAAGGTTGGATGTCTTAAGGTTTCGCTTTACCGTCCTTTTGATGTGAAACGTTTCGTAAGTGCCCTTCCTGAAACCACTCAAAATCTTATCGTTCTTGACCGCACCAAAGAACCTGGGGCAATTGGGGAACCGCTTTATCAGGATGTCGTGAGCGCCCTCCAAGAGGCCTCCCAAAATGGTTGGTCCAAATTTCGGCAGGCTCCCAAGGTTTATGGTGGCCGCTACGGGCTTTCTTCGAAGGAGTTTACGCCGGCGATGGTGAAGGGCGTTTTTGATTTCTTTTCATCCGGCAAGACGAAACATGGATTCACGATCGGGATCAATGACGATGTGACGCATACGAGCATTCCTTACGACGCAACGTACTCGATTGAATCCGGCAAGGTGGTTCGCGCGATGTTTTACGGACTGGGGGCAGATGGAACGGTCGGGGCTAACAAGAACTCGATCAAGATTATCGGCGAAAATACGGAAAATTTTGCCCAGGGCTTTTTTGTCTATGACTCGAAAAAGTCCGGTGCGATCACCGTGTCTCATTTGCGTTTTGGGCCGGAACCGATCCGGTCACCTTATCTGATCAGCGTTGCGGATTTTATCGCGTGTCACCAGACGGTGTTTCTTGAAAAATACGACATGCTTCGGAATTCCAAGTCGGGCGGGACTTTCCTCTTGAATGTTCCGTGGGAGACGGACAAGGTTTGGGAGAATCTTCCGATTGAAGTCCAGAGAGTCATTCTCGAGAAAAAGCTGAAGTTTTACGTGATTGATGCGTATAAAGTGGCCGCCGCGAGCGGGATGGGGATGCGCATTAACACCATCATGCAAGTCTGCTTTTTTGCGATTTCGGGCGTGTTGCCTCGAGAACAAGCGATTGAGGAAATTAAAAAATCGATTCGCAAGACCTACGGTAAAAAAGGTGAAGAGGTTGTTAAACAAAATCTGCAAGCCGTGGATATGACCCTGGCCCATTTGCATGAAGTCAAGGTTCCCTCGGTGGCGGACAGTCAAGTCAAGAAGTTGCCGCCAGTGACGGCGAATGCACCACAGTTTGTCAAAGAGGTGCTGGGGACCATTGTGGAAGGAAATGGCGATGATCTTCCAGTGAGCGCGTTTCCGGTGGACGGAACTTATCCGACCGCGACGACCCAGTATGAAAAACGCAACATCGCGCTTGAAATTCCGGTTTGGGAGCCGGAAGTTTGTATCCAGTGCGGCAAGTGCAACATTGTTTGTCCTCATGCGGTCATTCGGATGAAGGTTTATGATCCGAAGCATCTTGAGAAAGCGCCCGAGGGTTTCAAATCTGCGGATGCCAAGATGCCCGTTTTTAAAGGGCAAAAGTTTACCATCCAGATTGCGCCGGAAGACTGTACGGGTTGCGGTGTTTGCGTCGAAACGTGTCCGGCAAAGAGTAAAACGGATCCCTCCAAGAAGGCGATCAATATGCAACCGCAAATTCCGATTCGTGAATCCGAAAAACCGAAATGGGATTATTTTCTCAATATTCCGGATTTCGATCGCGCGAAACTGAACCCAGGGCTTATTAATCAGCAACAGGCGATGCGACCGTTGTTTGAATTTTCGGGAGCGTGCGGCGGTTGCGGGGAGACTCCTTATGTCAAGCTCGTGTCCCAGCTCTTTGGTGACCGCGCGGTGATTGCCAATGCGACCGGTTGCTCGTCGATTTATGGCGGGAATATGCCGACAACCCCATGGGCGAAGGACGTAAACGGAAGGGGACCGGCTTGGTCCAACTCTCTTTTTGAGGATAATGCGGAATTTGGTTTTGGTTTCCGCATGGCGATCGATAAACAAAAGGAGTTTGCGGAAGAACTTCTCAAGAAGCTCGAAGGAAAGATTGGTGCGGACCAAGTCAACGCCTTGCTCCATGCCCCCCAAAAAACCGAGGGCGATATCCAGTCGCAGAGAGAACGTGTTGCCGATCTCAAGAAGAAGCTTGCAACCCTTCAACCGGATCCGGATGCGGGGCAGTTGCTCTCGCTGGCGGATACATTGGTCAAAAAAAGTGTCTGGATTATGGGCGGCGATGGATGGGCCTATGATATCGGTTTTGGTGGACTGGATCATGTGATTGCGTCCGGGAGGAACGTGAATATTCTTGTCCTCGATACCGAGGTATATTCGAATACCGGCGGACAGATGTCAAAATCCACTCCACGTTCGGCCGTTGCGAAGTTCGCGGTGGGCGGGAAAACGGCCGGCAAGAAAAATCTCGGTCTGATTGCAATGACCTACGGTAACGTTTACGTTGCCTCCATTGCTCTTGGGGCGAATGATCAACAGGCGCTTAAGGCGATCCTTGAGGCAGAAGCTTACGATGGACCGTCCCTGATTATTGCGTACAGTCATTGTATCGCTCACGGAATTAATATGACCAAGGGCTTGCAGGAGCAGAAAGCCGCCGTGGCGTCCGGTCAGTGGGTGCTTTACCGGTTCGATCCGTCCAAACTGGAAAAAGGGGAGAATCCGCTTGTGATCGATTCGAAAGCCCCTTCAATACCGGTCGAGCAGTTTCTGTTGGCCGAAAACCGTTTCAAGATGTTGACGAAAAGCAAGCCGGAACATGCGAAAGAGCTTTTCAAGCTTGCCCAGAAGGACGTGGATTACCGATGGAGACTTTTTGAGTATCTTGCTCAGGGCAAGGCTCAGCCGGATGTGCCGAAGACCGTTTCTGCATCCTAGACAAAAAACCGTTCAACGATCCTAGATGATAAGGAATACTTTATGAGCCCAGATGCCGTTGCTTCCGTGTCCCGAAAAAAAGATCTAAAAGCGCTGTTCGAACCGCAGGCGGTCGCTGTGGTTGGAGCCTCACGTCGGACAGAAGCAGTTGGGTACGCGATCATGCGAAACCTTTTGAGCACGGGCTATAAAGGGAACATCTATCCGGTGAATCCAAAAGCTGACGAGATTATGGGAGTGAAGTGTTACTCGTCTGTGGCGGACATTCCCGGAGTGATCGATCTGGCGATGTTTATTATTCCGGGAGCCGGTGTTCCCGCCGAACTTGAGGCGTGTGCCAAAAAAGGGGCCAAAGCGGCGATCGTTATTTCTGCGGGGTTTCGGGAAGTGGGCCCCGAAGGGTTGAAGCTTGAAAAGCAGGTCCAGAAAATAGCGGAACAATACGGCGTGGCTGTGCTGGGGCCGAATTGCCTCGGTCTCATTAATAATGATCCTGCGTTCAGTATGAATGCTAGCTTTGCCGGAACCATTCCGAGGCCCGGCAATGTCGCTTTTGTCTCTCAGAGTGGTGCTCTCGGGACGGCGTTGCTTGATTACGCCCAGGGCGAAAATATAGGGTTTTCGAAGTTTGTAAGTTTGGGAAATAAAGTCGGCGTAACCGAACTGGAAGTTCTCAATTATCTGAAAGATGATCCGAAGACGGACGTTATCATTATGTATCTGGAGGACATTGTTAAAGGGCAGGAATTTATTGAAGTGAGCCGTGAGATTACGGGTGAGATTGCAAAGACCAAGCCGATCCTCGTCATCAAATCGGGACGGACAAGCGAAGGTGCCAAGGCCGCCAGCTCTCATACCGGGTCGTTAATGGGTTCCGACGAAGTTTATGATGCCGTTTTTACGCAGTCAGGGGTCATGCGGATGAATTCTGCCCAGGAAATGTTTGGCCTGGCGGTTGCTTTTGCCAATCAGCCTCTTATGAGAGGGAACCGTGTTGCCATCGTGACGAATGCGGGTGGTCCGGGAATCATGGCAACGGACGCTTGCGTGAAGGCGGGCCTTAAAATGGCGGAGATGGGCGCCCTGACCGTCTCCAAGCTTAAGGAAAAATTGCCCCCTACTTCTAATTTTTTGAATCCGATCGATGTGATCGGGGATGCACAGCATGATCGTTACGAACATGCCCTGCGGACGGTGATTGCCGAACCCAATGTGGACGGGATCCTGGTGTTGCTTACGCCGCAGGCGATGACGGAAGCGGAAGCGACGGCCCGGGTGATCGTGGAGCTTGATAAGATATTGGACAAGACCATCGTGACGTGTTTTATGGGGCATTCGGACGTTGAGGCCGGCGTAAAAATTCTTAAAGAACACAATATCCCGCATTACCGGTTTCCCGAAGAGGCGGCAGAAGCGCTTGCGGCCATGGATAGTTACCAGAAGTGGCTCGGGCGTCAGCGGACCGGAATCAAGCATTATCAAATTGACCGTGAGCGGGCTTGCCAAGCCATTAAGTGTGCCACGCAAGCGGATCGTAAATTTCTTCCCATCAATGAATCGATGGAGGTCTTTAGTGCCTACGGATTCCCAGTCATACCCTGGGCGTTTGTCCGTACGCAAGAGGATGCCTGGGAGTCCGCGGTGAAGATCGGTTTCCCTGTTGTGATGAAGGTTGTTTCCCAGCAGATTATTCATAAGGTTGACGTCGGAGGAGTTCGGTTGAACCTGAATTCTGCCGAAGACGTCCAGAGCGCGTTTCGGGACATTATGGCGGTCGGGGACAAGCTTAAGGCAAAGATCGATGGTGTCTTTATGCAGAGGATGGCACCCAAGGGTCGCGAGGTTATTTTGGGTATGAAGCGTGATCCCCAGTTTGGTCCGGTGCTCATGTTTGGACTGGGCGGCATTTACGTCGAAGCCCTCAAGGATGTGACCTTCCGGGTGGCGCCTATTCGTGAATTAAGCGCGCATGACATGGTTCGTAATATCCGGGCTGTAAAACTTCTTCAAGGGGTTCGCGGGGAGCCGCCGGCTGATTTTTCAGCCGTGGAGGATTGCCTCAAACGGCTTTCTCAGCTCGCTTGTGACCATCCCGAAATTGAGGAAATCGACATCAACCCGCTTATGGTTTACGCTGAAGGCAAAGGTGCCGGCGTGATTGATGCGCGTATCATCCTGAAATAAAATAAGCCGCTCAAGCCAGGAAACTTCGGGGCCGGGTGTTATGGGCCTCGCGTAAGGAGCGTGAAATGAGTGAGATTGAGAAACTCCGGTCATTTGTTGATACTATCCAGTACCGCGAGAAGCAGTTGCCGTCCATCGATCCCCAATCGGGGCAGTTCCCTTTTGTCACCATCTCCCGCGAGACCGGGGCAGGAGGGCATAACCTTGCCGACAAGATTGTCGAACTGATTCTCGAAGAAAAAGAAAACCCGCTTTTCCAGGGCTGGCAGATTTGCGACCACGATCTTTGTGAAAGAGTCGCCCAGGATCCGCAGTTGAGAATTTCTCCCCAGGCATTGATTATTTCAGAGTATCGTTCCGCGGTCGAGGATATGCTCACGCAACTCATTACAGGAGAAAGTCCGCAGGAAAAGGTTATACGAAAAATGTTTTTATTAATGCGTGATCTTGCGGTTTTTGGAAAAACCATTCTGATCGGCCGCGGATCTACCTGCCTGACGCGCGATCTGCCGCACGGAATTCACATCCGTCTTGTCGCGTCGTTACCCTCCAGGATTGCGCTCATGATGCGTGCTCACGGCAAAGATGAGAAGTGGGCTCGCGAGAAAATTGCGGAGCAGGACAAGGCTAAAGCATCACTTGTGAAGACTTTTTTTCATCGGGATGTTCAAGACCCGCTTCTTTATGATGCGATCTGGAATACGGACCGTGTGGAGATTGAAGCCATCGCGTGGTTTGTTGTTCAAAGGATCAAACAAAAAGCGGAACTTGGTAAATAAATTTTTTTGAACCATTTTAAAAATTTCTTTTCGTTATTCCTGCGTGTTCGATGCCCTCGCAAAAAAATCCTTCAAAGAATCCAAAATAAAATCCAAAATAACGGATTGACATGAGCTCAAAATTTGATAGTTTATCCACCACCTGTTGGGGAGCGGCAAATTTTAACTACAATATCTGGCGTAATTGCCGATAGATGTTGTGAAAGGGGAAGCGATCATGGCGGAGCAGTTCCAGTCTCGAAAGATCACCAATATCCGTAAACGTGACGGCTCGATTGTCCCGTTCAACGGGGCCAAGATTTATGACGCCATTCTAAAAGCCGGGGCGGCAACGGGTGATTATGACGGGACCGAAGCTCAGTTCCTGACGCTTGCCGTGATCAAGGTGATTGATAACAGGTACGATCGCGGTTTTCTCGATATCGAAGCCATCCAGGATATTGTTGAGCAGGTCCTCATCACATCGAATTACCTCAAGACCGCGCGCTCCTATATTATCTATCGCGAACAGCACAAAAAACTGCGAAGCGATAAAAAAACCGTCGTCGATGTCATTTCCTCTGTCAATGAGTACCTCTATAAACAGGATTGGCGCGTAAATGCAAATGCCAACCAGGGCTATTCGCTTGGGGGCATGATCCTCAATATTTCCGGCAAAGTTATTGCAAATTACTGGCTCTCTCATGTTTACCCCGAAGAGGTTTCTAACGCTCACCGCCACGGAGATGTCCATATCCACGATCTTGACATGTTGTCCGGCTATTGCGCGGGGTGGTCGCTGAAAACTCTTTTGCGTGAGGGGTTTAACGGTGTTCCGGACAAGGTGGAATCTGGACCGCCCAAACACCTTAGTTCGGCGGTCGGGCAGATGGTAAATTTTCTCGGAACATTGCAGAATGAATGGGCGGGTGCGCAGGCGTTTTCGTCGTTTGATACATATCTCGCGCCGTATATTCGAATCGACAAGCTCCCTTACGAAAAGGTGAAGCAGAGTATGCAGGAATTTATCTACAATCTGAACGTGCCGTCGCGGTGGGGAACCCAGACACCCTTTACGAATGTGACGTTTGACTGGGTCTGTCCAGAGGATTTGCGTGCGGAGCATCCGATCGTCGGAGGAAAGGAAATGGATTTTACTTACGGCGAACTGGGTGAGGAAATGGCCATGATCAATAAGGCGTACATTGAGGTCATGATGAAAGGGGACGCCAAAGGACGGGTGTTCACGTTTCCGATCCCGACTTACAATATCACTCCGGATTTTGAGTGGAACCATCCGAACTGTGAACTTCTGTTTGAAATGACGGCCAAGTACGGTCTCCCGTATTTCCAGAATTTTCTCAATTCCGATCTTAAACCCAACCAGATTCGCTCGATGTGCTGTCGGCTTCAACTCGACCTGCGTGAACTTCTTAAGCGGGGGAACGGGCTCTTTGGATCTGCAGAGCAAACCGGTTCACTCGGCGTCGTGACTCTCAATTGCGCCCGGATCGGATATCTGACGAAGGGGGACGAGAGCGCCTTTTTTAATCGGGTGGATTATTTGTTGCAGGTTGCCAAGACCAGCCTGGAACTGAAACGAAAGATCATTCAGCGCCACATCGAACAGGGGCTTTTCCCCTACACGAAGCGCTACCTCGGAACCCTCCGGAACCATTTCTCCACGATCGGGTTGAACGGCGTGAATGAATGTGTCCGGAATTTTACGAACGATAAAGAGAATATCACGACCGAGGAAGGATTTAAATTTGCACTCAAGCTCCTGGACCATATCCGGATGAGAATGACCGAGTTTCAAACGGAGACCGGTCATCTTTATAACCTGGAGGCGACTCCTGCTGAAGGTGCGACCTACCGGTTTGCCAAGGAAGACATCAAGCGTTTTCCCGATGTTTTACACGCCGGAACCAGCGAACGTCCGTATTACACGAATTCGTCTCAGTTGCCGGTGGCCTTTACCGATGACCCGTTTGAGGCCCTCGAGCGTCAGGAACAACTTCAGCGTCGTTACACCGGCGGAACGGTCTTGCACCTTTACATGGGGGAGCGAGTTTCGTCGCACGAGGCTTGTAAGGAGATCGTCAAACGTGCGCTGACGAATTACCGGATCCCTTATATTACGATAACACCGACGTTTTCAATTTGTCCGCAGCACGGGTACCTCGCGGGCGAACACGAATTTTGTCCCAAATGTGATGAGGAACTTATTCGCGAAAAGATGCTCGCCATGCAGGGGAGCAGTGAGCCAACTGAATCCAAGGAGGAACTAGCATGACATTAGCGGAAGCAAAAGAACAAATTGTGTTAAAAGATGAAGAGCGGACTCGCTGTGAAGTGTGGACCCGAGTGATGGGTTATCATCGTCCGGTCGCGGGATTCAATACAGGGAAAAAAGGCGAGTTTTATGAAAGAAAATACTTTAAAGAAACTGCAGGGTCGTGTGCTTGCGGATCCAAGTGATCTGGCGCTCTATACTACTCTCTCTGAGATGCCTGTCGGGGGGATCACGCCGTTTACAACGATAGATTTTCCAGGTCAACTGGCTGGGGTTCTTTATCTTCAGGGTTGTCCTTGGCGGTGCCGTTATTGTCACAACAGTGAGCTCTGGGCGCTTAAGTCGGATCAAGTTTTGCTTTCCTCCGAGAAAATCTTGGGTTTTCTCAGATCGCGCAGGGGGCGTCTCGACGGAATTGTTTTCTCGGGAGGGGAACCTACCATTCATGAATCAATCGGGGAATGGATGACCGCTGTTCGATCGATGGGGTACAGAATAGGGCTCCATACGAATGGGATGTATCCTGACCGGTTAAAGCAGATTCTCCCTCTTTGCGACTGGATTGGGATGGATATCAAAACTTTTTTTGATGACTATGAAAAAGTGACGCGGGTAGAAAATAGTGGTTTTCCTGTCAAAGAGAGTGTAAAAATTCTAGCGCAAAGTAGTGTTTCATATGAATGCCGCACGACCGTTCATCCAGATCTGTTGAAAGAGGAAAGTCTGATTCAAATTGCTCAGGAACTTCGTGATCTTGGGATCAAAGAGTTTCATGTCCAAAAATTTCGCCGGGAAGGATGTCCTGATTTAGAACTTCGAGAGAGTAGTCTCCTTGGGGCTGTTATTTCAGCGGACTTGCAAGATCGGCTTAGAGCTATTTTCCCTAAATTGCAGGTGCGTGGATAATTTTAGGCTAGCTAATTTTATAAATATTGTAACCTGTTTATTTATAGTAGGTTATAAAAATAAATGACATCGCCTTTACTTTTGACGTTTCAGCGGGTACACTTTGCCAATCGGTAAGTGCCTAGGAGAACCCCTGTGAAACGAAAAATTCCGGCAATTTTCATCTCGATTAGTTTGATATTGAGCAATCCCGTTTTCCTCTCGGCCTCTCCTTCAGAATTTTCGTATGATGGACGCCAACAGATTGTTCCGGTTGTTCCTTTTGATCCTGACGAACCAGAAATGATGCCCCTATCGACCATCCCGCCTTCTGATATTCCATCGGGTACGGCGGTTTCCGATCCCAGCCCTTTATCTTTGCCGGATGAACCGGTCCAGGATTCCGGTATCCGCTCCCTTGAGGGGTCTCAGTCC
>CAYULU010000017.1:0-36301 GCA_964445745.1 uncultured bacterium
CATAAACAGGCAAACAACCGCCCTCAAAACTTCCTTCCGGAATCAGATCACTAAAAAAGAGAGTATCATTCGGTAAGACTTGCGAAGAGGTTATTTCTTGTTTCCATCGGACAGTCTCTTCCTCAATAATCCGCTTCCATTCCGGAGCACGCACCTTTTCTCGAACTGCCAAGCATTTATCAATTAAGTTTTTCAGGTCGGTCGGATTATATTTTTTCTCTAGAAGAGCGGAAAAAATTAATTTGAACTGTTCTATTGAAAACGGAACTATGCGAAGAAAAGACTGCTCGTCTTGATGATACCAAACACTGACCCGAAATGTTTCTGCTGTATTGGTATCAATACTGGGAGCAATAAATACGCCATAGACATCTTTGCTTGTACTCTGGTTTATCCCCGCCACATGCCGCCTAACCGGCTCCCCTTCGTCTGCTTCCTGACGAGAAGATGTTTTTAGAGTTACCTCCACAACCAAAATAAAATCATCAAATTCAAACATCATATCCGGTCCCCCTGCTGGCGCAGGATGCCGTGGGAGCAAATCTTCATCCAATGGAAATCTTCTGGTTGTGTGAATTGGCGTAACAATATGATCAATAGCAAGAAATGACCGCCAGACAATCCATTCAAAATATGTTGGGGGATCACTAAACTTTCGCCTCGCGCTACCACTACCAAAAACAGTCAGTCCTTCAACGATATCGCGCATCGCCTCCTCGCCACCTTGACGGAACGCAAAAATCTCTTCTTGGGATTGATTAACAAGTTCAAGCAATTTATACCGAACTTGTTCTAACTGCTGAATACTCGCATCCTTTGTTCGCGACAATAACTCATAGGGAGTTTGTTTCCCCAGACTTTCCAGTCTGTTGCTCATACGAATGATTTCTTGATGCGCAAAGTCACTATTATCGGTAGGGATTGAACTGCCGGAATAAAATTCTTTCAAATAATTAGCAGGATCGCTTGTCGCGCGAAAAACTAGCGCTCTCTCAAGAATCGCATTGATTAATACAATTTTAGTTTCCCGTAAAACAACCCTCGAACCAGCCTCAGCGATCAATCCGGTCATTTTGCTGTAACGGACTGTTGTATCCGCATAATCAACTAGGGATTCCGCGGCAACACTTCCTACAACAAAATCACGACTCGCTCGTTTCAGGGTGTCATAATCAAAGCGATCTTTTTCTCGACGATCACGACACGACTCTCTTTTTGTTCGATATTCCAAAATACTGTTAACAGTGTTAGTAACGGCAGAATTCACATGATTACGAAAAAGCTGGAGAAAAGCACCTATTTCCAATTTATTTAACCCCGGCTGATTTAAGCGTCGAAGCTCATTTAAAATCTGCAGAAAAAATATAAAGGGCTTCATGCTTCCGCCAGGGAAAGACCCTTCTATAGGCGAGGGGATCTCATGTTGTATAAGTTGCCTTGTAAAAACATCTTCTACAGCGCCAAGCGAATCAGCTGCGATTAATAGATTGCCCGCTGGCGTAACCTCGTAACCGCAATTTCTAAAACCAAAATCTTTCTGCAGATGCGACAAAAGCTCGTGCTCTTTTTGACTAAATTTCTCCGTAAGAAAACCAAGCTTAACAAAGGCCGAGCGCCACTTACGACCAAACCAATCAGGGTTACTTCCTTCGGAATCGATGATCCCGGTTTCATTTAAACGGCGCGAGAAAAGGCTCTCTTGTTCGGAACCATGAAGATTGCCGGCAAATTCATCCTTCAACAAAATCAGTCCGTCCCGAAGCCGATTCGGATTTCTGACCGTTGTGTTACCTAGATTCCATACTTTCGGCATATTGCCCTCATGCTAAAAACCTACAAAAACATATTCCAGAACGCGATTTGCGTTGTGACCAACTTTATGACCATGCGTTCCAAACGAATACAAATGCTCCACCTGATGAACTATCACTTCATTTTTGTATTTTTTAAGAAGCTCTATCAGTTTCGCTTTCGCAGGGATCGAATTGGATGAGTAGGAAACCACCAATATGCTTTTTTGAAATTTTCGGAACAATCGATCGAAAGCATTGTTAACCGTTTCTTTTGCAGAAAAAGGCGTTTCGTACTTTTTGAATTTTTTGGTTTTGGTATGCTCTTGAATTTCTAACCCCTCCCAGCTTCGCACAAGACCCTCAACAAAATGGTACCGCCTGCAATAGTCGTTATCTGACTGCGGCGTAAAATATGGCGGATCGAAATACACAAGATCGGCCTTGTCATTAACACTGAACACATCCAAATTATTTGCCTTGTTTATTTGTCCGTTATCAAAAACAGCATTATTGAAAGCTACAACATTTTCTTCAAAATGCTCTCGAAGCGTCATTCTCATATCGCGACGACCGTCATTGTACCGATCCCCTACGAATGTAAATATCCCTCTTGGACGCCTCTTAAGGCAAGCTCGTGCCAAAGCAGCAAGAGCGAGTGATTTTTTATACTTGTCCTTAAGCGAATCAATATTTTTTCGAAGAGAATCCAGAAAAAGGTTCTCATCCTCTGTGAAATAGAGCCCTTTGAATTGCTTCGCAATAAAACCATTATTTTTTTTATTGGAAGTCAAAAGCATCCGAATGTCTTTTTCATCCAATTTCGTGCTTGAATTTTCAATCAATGCTGTTGCGATGTGGCTGCAAAAATGCATAAAGTCATTACTAATCACTTTTTTCCCGCGTTGCTTGAACATATACGAAACACATCCGCTACCCGAAAACGCATCTATCACAGACTTGAACGGCAAATCTTTAACACAATCCCAAAGAAATGGCAGTACCCGATATTTGCTCCCCATAAATCTGGTACCCGGAAAGTTTTTCAAGATTTGCCCATTAGGAAACGCGAAATAGGATGGCGTTCTTTTTTGCCTGCCCGTCGCTATAACAATTAAATCCTGACCCGTTCTCGTCTCTGAATTACAACTAATATTTCGCTTCGTATTAAGAATTTTATATTCAAATCCGCTATACAATTTTCGGACAAAATCCGTATTTGAATTTGTCAACAAAACAAAAACTCCCCGATCGACCAATTCTTTAACCAAATCTCTCAACTCAATATGATCCTCTTCATAAAAAAATTCCTTTGTATATCTTTTAAAATCGGAGTGACCGCCAACTGGATAATATGGCGGATCAAAAAAAACAAAATCATTTGGCTTGGCGCAAGATCTTAAAACTTTGCTGTAGCTATCACAAATAATGCGCGTTCCCTGAAGGGCGAAATGCGCATTCGTTATTTTTTTTTCTTCGCATATTGCCGGATTCTTTCGCTTCCCATAAGGAACATTAAAAACACCTTCTTTGTTTACGCGATACAACCCATTAAAACATGTTTTATTCAAATATATAAATCGAGCGGCTCTTACTACAGCATTCAGGTTTTCTGGTTTTTGTGAACGAGTCTTATAATAATAATCCTCACGATTTACAAACCCCTTTAAAGCAGAGATGAGTTCAGCGACATTATCGCGGACAACTGTATAGCAGTTCACTAATTCGGGGTTTGTGTCAGCCAATATTGCCTGTTTGGGCCGTAAATAAAAAAACAAAGCCCCACCACCCAAAAAAGGTTCGAAATAGGTTTTATAATTTGATGGGATGTGCTTAATCAATTCCGGCAATAGTTGAGATTTACCACCGGCCCATTTCAAAAATGGTTGAACCTTGAAAAACCGGTCATGCTCAACCCCGGTAATTACATCCTTCTCCCATAAATCCTGCATCTCTGTTTTATCCTTATGCTTATGTGGATTGCTATTAACGCTTCTCTGTCGCGCGTTTATGCCGAGTTTACCCATTAGCTCATCCAGGGATCACTTGGAGCCCATTTACTCACTAGGCGAATCGCGCAGTAATCGCGCAAATCGCGCACTAATCGCGCATTATTTGCGCAATGTATATTTGGCCGATCTGCCCTTTCCCACCGGCAACAAAACTTTTTTCTTGACCAACTCCGTGAGATCAATCAAAGCCTGCCGGGGTGAAATAGCCGCTAAATCGACATAATCCTTTCTTGTGATTTGCCCGTGTGTTTTTACATATTTAACCGCATTCGTTTGGCGTCCATTCAACCCCATTTGGTTTAAATTTGCCTCAGTAAAAACGTCCCGCGCCAATATGGCTTTAAACTCAAGGTTGCGCACCGAAACAAATTCGGGCTCGGGCAGACCATGCTCTTTGCATTGGCGAACCATCTCCGTAGTGCCTGATCCGACTTGCTGAATATAATCGCCAAGGTACAGTACGCTTGCCAGCGTAGGATTAGCAGGGTGAGACGAGTGTAGTTTTTTCAGATCTTCAATCTTGAGATTGCCGGGCAGGGCTCCGGAATTCCAGATTTCAACACGATCAAGAAACACCATCACCTGAACAGCAGATGTTGTGTTGTAATCGCGGTGGGCTATCGCATTCACAATCGCTTCATGAATTGCAAATTCCGGAATTTCACGGGGGCGCGACACCTGCACCGTATGCTTTTGCTGGATCACAGGAAACCTGATCGCGTCCAAAACGAAAGCGACCGCCTTATCAACCTGCTCAAAAAGATTTTCTTCCTCGTAAATGTGATACGAGATAAATGGCTTTACGACTTCAGTGCTCGGCAATTGGACGCATTTGATTTTTGCCTGATCAAAAAATCTGCTCGGGTTCTTGCTGAATAATAGAACAGCGGCATTCGTCAGTTTTCCTCCCTTAATAAGTTTCAAATGCGTAAAAACATCAGTAACAGAGGCATTGACGCCCAGCGGGAAATTGCGCTGTGACCGTGCGGTCTTTAAAAACCATCTAACCTTAGCGTCATCAATATCGGTCATCTTCGCGCCATCGCAGATTCGCTGATCGAATTCGGCTTTTCCGATTTCTCCTTTTTCTTTAAGAAATGCGATCAAACTTTCATAGATCGAATCCGTCAAGTCATTGACGCTGTCAAATCTTTTGTAACTGTGACCCGACTTTGGGTTTTTGATCTCTGCAATAAGTTTTTGAAGGCGGGCTTCGCGAAGTTTATCAACATCGTTTTGCCCCTTGATGTAAATCAAAACCTCCTTGTGCTTTGCCTTGGCCTGCCGGTATTCTGCTTCGGTTGGAGACGTATTGCCTTTTCCGACACTTCCATATTGTCTTCCCAGAATTCCGATATAAACATCTCTTTGGGCCACTTCTTCGATGTAGGCAATCTCGGCAGACTTGCTTTTTGCGGGTGAGTCCTCGAACAAAAAAACATCGAAGTATTCCGACAAAAAGACATCGTTATGGATGAAATCCTTTGCCGCGCGGCGTTCCTTTTTCAGCTCTTTCTGGACACCACTTACAAATATCTTATATTTCATGCCTACCTCACAATGGAATCAATAATTCCTGCGTGTTTTAATAAATTCTCAAGGCTCTCCGACTTCATACGTCAGCTCCTGGCTCAAAAAATCCAAGGATGTGTTTGATCAATTCCGGCAATAGTTGAGATTTACCACCGGCCCATTTCAAAAATGGTTGAACCTTGAAAAACCGGTCATGCTCAACCCCGGTAATTACATCCTTCTCCCATAAATCCTGCATCTCTGTTTTATCCTTATGCTTATGTGGATTGCTATTGACGCCTCTTTGTCGCGCACTTATGTTGGGCTTGGTATCGCCCTTGTTATCGCCTGTTTCCCAAAATAGCGGCCGCGCAGTTTCGGTATTTTTAAAAAACTCCTTGACGGCAAAACGCCGCTAAAGATTCAACGATCGATCATTTCACAGAAACACTTTCTTCAGAAAATCGCCGGGGCTCATGACGCGCGGTTTTTTGAGCCTGGCAAGACGATCCGAGGAAAGCAGGTGTTTGCGGTCTAGAGTCAGGAAATAATCCGTGCCCGCCGAAACCGAGGCGACGATCACGGGTACGTCCTTGGGCTCGACAACGTTTTCATAGATTTTTAATTCGTTTTCGGCGGGGCTCACGATCCGGATCCGGACCTCCTGAAGGAATTTCCGGAATGTTTTAAGGGCGGCCGGGGAGGATTTTTTCCTGAGGTTCCGGTCGGCCTCGCGAAGAACCAGTTTACTCGCAACAAGTTCCATTTTCTCCCGCCTCGCAAGCTCCAGGATAAAAAAGGACGCGCCGTCTTTCGAGAAACAGCCGGCAAAATAAACATTCGCGTCCAGAAAAACGCGGATCATTTTGAGAGATTTTTTTTAAGTTGGGCGGAAGCCGCTGGATCAAGGGCGTCTTCTTCCGAAAACTCCCGGATGCGGTCTTCGCTGTACTCTTCGATAAAGGCCTCGTCCTTCAAGTTGTCCTGGGACGCCTTATAAAGCTCGATATCCATCATGACGATAACGGGGCGTCCGTTTTTCGTAATGATCAGGGGCTCTTTGCGGTAACGAACCCGATCCATCACCTCCCCAAAACGTTTCCGTATCTCCAGAGCGCTTATTCTGTTCGTGTCCATCTTCCAATCCTCCCGTTATCTGCAATAAGCATAGTATGCATAATGCGCATTGTCAACATAGCGAGCGTTTTAAGCCCCCCCCATTAACACAGGGGGCTGTTTAACTTTTTGGGTGCCGGGAAGAATAACTGCCGCTCCAGTTCGAAATAGCATTTTGCGCAGCACAGGACATCGGCACCCGCGTCGTGCTGTTTTTCAAAATCTGAGCTGAAAAGTTTCCGGTGAAGTTCGGCAAGCGTCGGCCATTTATTCCCGTACGGGCCCGGGATTCCGCAAAAATCCGCGGTCCGTTTCATGGTGCAAAGCTTTGCGATGTCCTGAAGAAAATTCGGCATCCCTTTTCTGGAAAGTTCGGCACGCACCATCTTCTCGTCAAAATCCATATTGTGCGCGATCAAAAGTTTCGAACCTTCCACCGCCGTTTTAAATTCGCTGAGAATATCGAGGAGTAAAACGCCTTCGCGAGCCGCCCTTTCGGTGCTGATCCCATGAATACGGGACGCGGCGGGCGGAATGACAAATCCTTCGGGCTGGATGATATAACTTTTGAACGCGGCCTGCGTCCCGGCACTGTCATATTGCGCCCAGGCGATCTGCACGATGTGGGGCCAATTTGAGGAATTTTCCGGCGGCTCGCGCCAGTTTTTCGGAAGTCCCGTCGTCTCCGTATCAAAAAAAATCCGCATCTCCGAAGCCCTTTATTTGCTGACCCTCGTGACACACCGGGTATCTACAAAGAGTCGTTACTTCTTCAGCCGTTCATTGACCTGCCGGATTCCGTCATCGGTAAGCTGGCCGGACAGAAACAAAAGTTTGGCGTATTCGAGCTCAAGGGCAAGGAGCAGGCTCTCGTAACCCGCCGTGGCCTCGAAATAACCGCGGCGCATTTCAAGAAGGTCCGCGATGGATTTCCGGCCTTCCTGATAAAGTTTCGCCGTCAGGTCCGCCGCCTGCTTCGCGTCCTCAGACGCTGATTTCATCACGGGGGCGTCCAGCATCACGGTTTCGTAGCGGGCCAGTTCCTGGATAAGGGTTTTGGCAATCTCATCGCGGAGCATTTCGCGTTCCGCCTTGAGTTCCCGGTATCTTGCGTCCGAATCCTTCCACCGCCCCGGATAGGAAGGATCCAGAAAATCCATGGTTCCTTTGAAGCCCAGCATAAAACTCTGCCCGCCGGTGTGCCAGTCATGACTGTTCTCATCCAGACTCGCGAACCCGTAAAACTTCGGAAGAAAAGACGTTTTCTGCCGCAGGGTTTCGATGCGCAGGGAGTCAAGCTTCTGATCCAGCGCCGCAAGATCCTTCCGCCCCTGATACGCTTGCGCGAGCCAGGCCTCAAGTTCGCTTTTATCCTGTCCGGATCCGGGAAATTTCCCCGCCGCCTCCCATTCCATCTCCGGATCTTCCCCCATCAAAATATTCATCAGTTTGTAAGAAGTCGACCTCAAGGCTCCAAGACGGTTCACCTCCCGCTGGATCCCGGCCGCGATCACTTTCGCAGCGTAAAAATCAGCGCCTAAAATCAGCCCCTTCTCGTTCAGGTCCCTGGCCTGCTTGAGGTCCCTGTCTGCCAATTCCTTAACCTCAACCGCGATCCCGTAAAGTCCTTGAGCGAGTAAAATCCCGAGATAACTTTCAAGCGTGACGAGCGCAGCTTCCATCTCCGTAAAATCCGCCTGAAGATCCGCGGATTTCACAAGCCGGCGGGCGGAACGGATCTTCGAAATCGTGTTGAACGAATCAAAAAGAAGCATGTCCCCTTCAATCCCAAAGCGGTAATTCGTCCGGTGGCGTGGCGTGTTAAGCGCGTTCAGCTCGAAATTACTCTCCGTGAAGGATTCCTGGCGGAGTAAATTCCCGAACACCGACACTGGATCATCCGAGGTCTGCATTTCAAAAACCCCGCGCACTTTGGGGAAAAGTTCCGCGATCGCGAGGTTGCGACCCGCCTTCGCCTGCTCAAGCTGTTCGTAACGCTTACGCAATGTGGGATAATACTTGAGAACTTTTTCGTAACAATCAAGGAAGGTCCATACCGGGCATCCTGAAGCTGATTCTTGAGCAAAAACCGGCTGGGATATCAGCAGTGTAAGGGTAAGGATAATTGAAAATGATCTTGGAAGAAACATGAGCGGCATTTTAAGCTGTTCTCTGCTTTTTGAGAAATTGTTTTTCATTTTGTCCGCACTCCGGATCAATCCCGGACTTACTCAGCACAGGAAGCAAAACACGATTCTCCCTCCCGGCAAGAGTCAGACGCTGTTGGAACCGTCGGATGACAGGGATTCGGAGCGACCCGTCCGTAACGATCAAGGACGTCGCTCAGGGAGGGCCCTACCGCGAAATCACCGTTCACTTCGACGACCGGAAGAAGAAAATATGTCAAATCCATGCCCGCTTTCTCCATGCGCGGATATAAATCGCCTTTGACACTTTCGTTCTGGAGGTCCTTATATTCATAATCCATCCCCGCCTGGTCCAGACTTTGCTTGAGGCGGGCACACTCCGGACAGCTTTCCCTCCCGTAAACCACCAGGTAGGAAGCGGCCGCGAGAGGCTCTCCCGGATAAAATTTCCCCGGGGACGCACAACCGGCCGCAAACAGGATTCCGGAAAGAAAAACAGGTAAAAAGATTTTCATAAGATTTGTATCATGGAACAATTTCGAAAAACTGTCAACCGGACGCCGTCCGGTGTTCGGCGCAATCATCCTTGAAGCCAATAAGCCCAAACGTAATAAAGACCGGCCGTAATGAAAATTGCGCCTGTGATCTTGCGCGTATAAAGTTCAATCTTCGTCAGCTTGTGAAACCAATGGCTTAATGATTTCACACCAAGCGCGATTGCCACGGCAAATGCTAGGACAGGCAAACCGGTTCCGATCCCGTAGACAAACGGAAGGAGCCCTCCCGTTTGATGGTTAAGCGCCAAAGGGATGAGGCTCCCGAAGAAAAGCGCCGCGGATACGGGGCAGAAAGCCAGCGCAAAAATAAAACCAAGCAGAAAGGCTCCTGGAGCGCCGGATTCAGCAAGCTTACCCTGATGTTTTTTAGAAAGAGAAAAGCCGGGCAGACGGAACACAAGAACTTCGAGCAGGATCAATCCAGTAACGATCAGGACCGGCCCCAGGGCTTTCCCCGTATATTTTTGGAGAAACATAGCGATCTCGGGAACGCTTACCAGAGAATGAATGATGCCCCAGCCGACGACGGCATAGGAGACCATTCTTCCCAGCGTATACGCCAGACCTGAGACAAAAACCGCTGCCGGATGCGCGATCTTTTTCGATAAGAAAGAAACCGCCGCAATGTTCGAAGCCAAGGGACACGGACTGATTGAAGTCAAAACACCGAGCCAAAGCGCGGAAAACCAGCCGACCCAAAATGGATCCATCACGCCTCCTTCAGGAACGCGGATACTTCGTCCCGCACGTAATTTTCGTACCGGTCTTTATTGCGGACATATTCCCAGATCTTTTCGAGATTCTTGGAGCGAACCTCCTTACCATCCTTTTGCAGGGAAAGGATCAGGGCTTTGGTGTAGAGCTGATAATCGTTCACAAAGTGTTCATTACCTTTGTTTTCCACATTCACCGACTTGAACTCCAGCTTGCCCGAAGCCAGGACGTCCTTGAAATCATTCTCAATGACGCCCCTGGCATATTGTTCCATTTTGTTGCAAGTGGGGCATCGGAACGTTCCGTGGAAATAATACGCCGTGACCGTACCGCCTGCCGAAGCTTCTTCGGCCATAACCGAGGAAGTCCCAAAAAATAAATTACCTGCCAGCGCAACAGCCGCCAGCAGAAGAGGTATTCGAAGTTTATTGATCATTTTTTCTCCCGATTTATTTTGAAAGGATCTTTTTGATGTCGTCCTTGTTCAACAATTTCCCGGAAGAAACCACGGTCCCGTCAACGACAAGCGCCGGCGTCATCATGACGCCGTAGTCAGTAATTTTGTCGATGTCCGTAACCTTGCCGATCTCGGCCCGGAGATTAAGCTCCTTCACTGCCGCCTCGGCATTCGCCGCAAGCTGTTTGCATTTCGGGCACCCTGTTCCCAAAATTTCAATTTTCATTTTACTCTCCCTAATCTTTGTTCTGACACCAGGTGATTTTCCCCGAGAAATTGAAACGATACGTTATGGTATCCTTATACTTCGTTTTTTAAATCTCCAGATAGATCCAACCGAGTATCATTTAAAACACGCCCGTCTTTAACTTTGTAAATATGGTCGAATCCTTCGATCATTCGCTGGTCGTGAGTAACACAAATCACAGCGCTGCCTTTGTCGCGTGCAATCTGTCGGAATAATGCCATGACACTTTTACCCCGCTCAGTGTCAAGTGCCGCCGTGGGTTCGTCAGCAAGGATCACTTGCGGGGAATTCGCTAACGCTCGAGCAATCGCAACCCGCTGTTGTTCTCCTCCTGACAATTTTTCTGGTAAGTGGTGATAACGTTCACCGACACCAAGATAGTCCAGCAGCCCCTGAGCGATCTTCACGGCTTTCGCGCCTCTGACACCATTAATTTGCAGTGCAATAAGTACGTTTTCCCGAGCTGTTAAAAACGGCACGAGGTTGTGCGCCTGGAAAATAAAACCCATCCGCTCACGACGGAACCGCCGCAGATCACGAACCTGCCAGCCGTTATCGTAGAGACGTGTCCCACCGATATGGATACAGCCGCTCGTCGGTTCAATGATCCCGGCGATTGACGTCAATAAAGTTGTTTTCCCCGAACCGCTCGGCCCCAGGATCGCAACCAGTTCGCCTTGCCGGGCAACAAGACTGGCGTCGCGCAATGCCGTCACCGCAGTGTGCCCGCTGCCGAATATTTTGGTCAATTTTTCCACATAAACGACATTCATGATCTTATCCCGTTAAAGCAGCGCCGGCTTCAACCCGCAGCGCACGACGAATCCCCATCGCACTAGCGACGATACAGATGGAGATAACAACACCCAATAATGACAGCTGGTCACCAAGCTCTACCACAACCAATCGAGGCCATTTATCAAAGGTCATGTTCCCGATCACCACTGAGATCCCAAAAGCGATCACCCCAAGCGAGAGCGACTGCTGGAGGATCAGGCCAATAACCGTTCGATTGGGCGCACCAATCAGCTTAAGGAGGGCAATGGGTTTCAATTTATCAATAGTCATCGTGTAGATAATCTGAGCAATAATAACGGTCGCAATGATCACCAATAACGCCCTGAATAATCCAAGCTGCTGACGCGCCTTAGCTACATTTCCCTTCAACACAATTTGGGATTGTTCATCGTTTGTGTAAGCCGTGAAATATTCCCAACGGCTGATCGACTTGGCTACCTCCTCCGGATCCGCCAACGGATCCAGGCGAACGAGAACCGCATTGATGGTATGTTGGTCGGGATTGTCCGCAAATTGTCTGGCGAGATCCAACGATAATGTCGGCTGCGTGGGCAATGCAAGACTGTAAGTATTCTTGGCCCGCTCCCGGGCGTTACGAATGGCCCAGTTATCTTTAACAAACTGGATTTCCTGTGCATCGGCTAGCGAGAAAAATGCCGCAGGATCACCCCCTGCCCCCACCATACCGCGGGTCAAACCCACCACGGTATAATCATGCAACCCAAGCCGGATCGTCTCACCCAGCGGCAAGCCAAGCTTTTGATCCGCAATCATTTCATATCGTTTTTGCTGAATCGGCCGGCCGGCAATCAGTTGGGTTGGACCACCGATACCCGTATGCAAATCGTAACCAATTACTGCAATCCGCATCTGTTGGTTGTGCCGCTGCCGCTGAATGGTGTAAAAAACATAAGGGCTAGCGTCCCGAACACCCGGTATAACGGCAATCCGGTAACGCACATCCTCCGGCAAGCGCGACTGCTCGGCGAAAGGACCTCGCGTGTCCCGCTGAACAATCCATAAATCGGCATCGGCGCCACGGATCAACACCAACGCTTCCTCAACAAGTCCACGATAAATACCGCTCATCGACATCACGATGGTTAGGAGCAGTCCAACCCCGAGGCAGGTTAATACAAATTGTCCTCGATGATAACGGATATCACGGATCGCAAGGTTCATTTTGATTTTACCTCCCTAACCCGCTGGCCGGAAACAATCATCTTTTTACCGACAAACGGCTGAGCAATCACCTTATCTTCCTCGTTCAGCCCCGAGATCACTTCCACATTTTCGCGCCCTATCAAGCCCATCTGAATCTCTTGCCATTTGGCGCGGCCCCTCGAAACAATGAACACCCCATTACGAACGATAGCGCTCTTTGGAATCTGTAATGCATCTACTTTCCGCGCAACTTCGATAAGCACATCGGCCTTGGCTCCGATAAACCAATCGGCTGGCAACGGGTCCACTTCCACGTCAGCTTCCCGTTCCTCTGTAACACGGTCGGCTTCGCGTGCCAATCGGACAAGACGTCCCGAAAATAGTTCATCACGATTTGCCCGAAAAACAATCTTTGCCGTTTGTCCAACGCGAAGCTTGCCCGACTCGTGCTCATCCACCATGGCTTGAACCCAGAGGATTTTGGTATCCACAACATGAAAAATAGGAGCCCCCGGAACAACGGTGGAACCCACCTCAAGATTTCGTTTAACAACCAAGCCGTCCACCGGACTGAGAATCTGCGTATCAACCAACCGGGCTCGCGCAACTCCCAGCTGAGCCTCAGCATTTTTAACGCGCGCTGCGGCCACCTCGTAAGCTGTTTCGGATGCATCAAGATCTGCCTGAGGAATCGCATTGCTCGTGATGAGCGAACGGTTACGATTCAAATCCAGCTTTGCCTTATCCAACTGCGCCTTTTCTTGCCCAAGCGCCGCTTCACTGACACGCACCGCATTCTCGTAATCATTCGCCTCAAGCCGTGCCATCGTTTGTCCGACAGTTACGGTATCACCTTGATCCACAAGGACTTCAACCACTTTGCCGACGATTTTCGAACCGACACCCACCACTGTTTTCGATTCCAACGTACCGGTACCGAAAACTTCCGCCAACAACACCCCCCTTGGGGGATGAATTATCGTGACGGGAACAGGCAGTGACAATTTCCACAGGATAAAAACTGCGGCTAAAATCCCAACCACACTCCAGCTAATGACAGTTACCTTTTTTTGACGGTCCAGATTGGTCTTCGGAGCTGGTTCGCGCCGGGTCGATTCGTCTTGAACAGTCTGGGTTTCTTTTTGATTATTCATCTTTTACCTCCGCGGTCAAACTACGAGAAATTCAATGCCTTGGCAATCCTATTTACAACCATGCTTTTAGGTGCATGCTCTTCAAAAAACCATTTTCATTTTCATGCTTATTTTTGGGACATCACTTTGATACTCACCACTGCACCTTCCGCGATTTTGAGATCCTCAAACATCGCATCCACTGGATAACTTGCTTCACTGATCACTTTAACGTTCTGGAATCCCGCAGAGGTTATATATCCTAAATATTCATCCTTCTTCACGGCTCCCGCAAGGCACCCCACATAGGCGTCGATCGATCCTTTCAGCCCCTCAGACAGATCCCGCGTCAGCACGAGATCGGACACCATCAACTTTCCACCGGGCTTCAACACCCGGAAAGCCTCTTTAAACACTTTCTCTTTTTCCGGAGAGAGGTTGATCACGCAATTGGAAATAATGAGATCCACGGACCGGTCTTCGACGGGAAGCGATTCTATCTCCCCCAAACGGAACTCCACATTCGAGTAATCGCCCTTTCCGGCATTCTCTCCGGCTTTCGCGATCATTTCAGGCGTCATATCCACACCGATCACGCGGCCGGTTTTACCGACCTTCTGCGCGGCAAGGAATGCATCGAATCCCGCTCCGCTTCCCAGATCCAGCACGACATCACCTTCTTGGATAGCCGCAAAAGCCACGGGGTTGCCGCACCCGAATCCAAGATTCGCCCCTTCAGGAACCGCGTTCATATCCTCAACGCTATACCCAACCTTTTCGCTTATCACACTTGGCTGGCTCACGCTTCCACAACAAGAACCCGACGAACAGCACCCGGTATTTTTCTGAATCGCTTTAGCATAACCTTCCCGGACCATTTTTTTGATTTCTTCAGGATTTTTTTCCATGTTATCTCCTACTTAACAATCATACCGAAGATCATACCGCTCGCCGTAGCCATCACCACGACAAGGCTTACATAGACCACTGTTTTCTTGGTTCCGATCACACTGCGAATCACGAGCATGCTGGGAAGGCTGAGCGCCGGGCCCGCGAGTAGAAGGGCCAGCGCGGGTCCCTTCCCCATCCCGGAGCCGATCAATCCCTGAAGAATCGGAACTTCGGTCAGTGTCGCAAAATACATAAAAGCCGCGACGATCGATGAAAAGAAATTTGCCGCGAGAGAATTCCCGCCCACAAGCATGGCCACCCATTTTGAGGGGATCATTCCTTCATGGCCGACTCGGCCGAGCAGAAAACCAGCGACCAACACACCACCTAAAAGAAGCGGTAAAATTTGAAGCGCGAAGGTCCAGGAGACTGAAACCCATTCTTTGAGCTCCTCTTTTTGGAACCAGCGAACGATCATGCCCGCAAGCGCAACCAGGGAGACCCCGGAGATCCACCACTTATATTGATAGATCATGGCCCAAACACCGTGATCACCTTCGAGCGGTTTTCCCCAGTTCGCGAACACGAGGACAGTGACCATGGATCCAAAATAGAGGGCCGTCTTGATCAAAGACCGGGTTTCCTTCACATCACCAACGTTAAAGTCGCCGTTTGCGTGACGCGCCCGTTCTTCCTTAAGAAAGATAAAGTGCATCAAGAATCCGATCACAACACTGAAAATTACCGCTCCGATTGCTCGGGCAAGGCCTAGTTCCCAGCCGAGGATGCGCGCCGTCAGAATAATTGCTAGAACATTGATCGCGGGCCCTGAATAGAGAAACGCGATCGCAGGACCAAGCCCCGATCCCCTTTTATAAATCCCCGAAAAAAGCGGCAGAACTGTGCAAGAACATACCGCCAGGATCGTCCCGGAGACCGAAGCAACACTGTATGACAGGAATTTATTGGCCTTGGCTCCGAAATATTTCATAACCGATGCTTGGCTGACGAATACTGAAATCGCCCCTGCTATAAAAAAAGCCGGAACAAGGCAAAGGATCACATGCTCCCTGGCATACCATTTCACCAGCGCGAAAGCTTCAAAAATCGCATTCGTAAAGTGGAGATTTTCAACCGGCAGATAAAAACACGCTAAAAATCCCGCTAAGACATAAAGAACTTTTTTCCCTTCGGTCATTTAATCTTCTCCTTGGAAATTTGACAGCAACCCCCGTCAACCTTAATCGCCTTAAGGTTCACAAGCGCATCGGAAACTTTGGCACGAGCGGAAGCGAGGATTCGGGACACCGTGGATCGGTGGACTTTCATTTTCCGGGCAATCGCGTGCTGATCCAGCCGTTCAAGATCGCAGAGCCGGAGCGCCTCAAATTCATCAAGCGAAAGCACCACGCCTTCAAGCTTTTTCCCGGAACGGCAGCGCGGACGGAAACACCGCTCCCCGGGATGACACTTGATCCATCTCGTCTTTTTAGGCCTCACGGAAACCCCCGCAGAAGGTTATGCACATATGTGCATAATAAGCTATCGGATCCCCCGCGTCAAGTCCGCAACCGGACGGCGTCCGGTGTTAAGCGCTTAGCCGGAACTGCTCGAGGATTTTGCTAACAAGCGGGTGAGGAATTTTCCGTTCGCGACGGATGAGATAGATCGTATCCGTGATTTTGTGGCGAGAGCGGTCCCGGAGCACCGCCAGATCTTTTCGTCCGGGGGATTGCTCGACCGAGTAAGAATTAAAAAGTCCGATCCCCTTCCCCATCGCCACCAGGGTCCGCGCCATTTCCAGGTCCTGGATTTCCGCCACGACCTTCGGCTTGACCCCGTGCTCGTGAATATAATTCTGAACGGCTTGATACGTCTGGTCCGGTGCCGTCGGAACAATCAGAGGCGCCCCGTCCAATCCTTCCGGAAGATCGCGAAGTTTTCGGGCCAGTTTTTTACTGGCGCAAAAAACCATCGGGATCGCCGCAATCAGGTGGTTCTGGATATTTTCTTCAAACGGAGATGGATAAGCAAAGTCATTCAGGATGAGGTCAAGTTTGTGGACCATCAGGTCCTCGACCATCGTCTCAATCCGGTCCTGCCGGAGGGTCAAATGCGCCTCCGGATCCGCCTGAAGGATAAACCGCACGAGTCGCTCCGCAATCTCTTTGGGCACCGCGCTGGAAACACCAAGCTGGATTTTTGAAGCAATCCGGTACTTCTGCTTCGACATCCCATCGGCCAACTCTTGTGAAAGGTCGAAGATCGCTTTGGCGGAATTAAAAAGCAAAACACCTTCTTCCGTCAGGGTCACCTGCCGCCCTTCCCGGTCGAGGAGCCTGAAGTTCCAGTAGCTTTCGAACTGTTTGATCTGCGCGCTAAGGGCGGGCTGTGAAATACAAAGGGCCCGGGCCGCCCGGGAGAAAGAGCGCTCCTTGGCCACAATATAAAAATAGTAGAGGTGGTGAAAGTTAAAAGGGATCATAACTATAAGTTATATGAATGATAGAAAGTATATATTTTATTTAATTCAAAATCTAGCGGATACTTTCCTTGTTCGCTCAACAACAAAGGATGCGGAGGGACATCATGTTACAGGCATTTGAGGATCGGTTAAAAAGCATTGCCGCCGAAGATCGCGGAGATTTTCACGAGAAGATCCGCGAAAGGGCCGGGAAGAAGGCCACTGCAACTTTGGAAAAAAGGCTGAAGAACCTGATTCTCATGACGCCCAAACTTCTTCTGAAATCGTTCCGCCATAGCGTCCGAACGGAAATCCCCTCCAGCATCAAAAATTTGACGGGATTCGCCCTGACCTATTTTTATCATCCGAAAGACTTTATCCCGGAAAACAACCAGCATCTGTTCGGTTACCTCGACGACGCTTATTATGTCGGGCTGTTGTACGAACGTATTCTGAAGTCCCTGACCCGCGCCCGTCTGACGGTGTCCGATTTCGACCGAACCTTTCTGAAACAGTTCGGTCTGGCAAAACGCAGTGTTCGGCTGGTCATTCCGGACGAAGCCGAACGAATCGAACAAATGATTAACCGTATCCAGGCGGGTGAAGAAACGGCCCTGACGAATGCCTTCGAAGCCTGATCTCGTCCGCCACAGACAATCCTCGGAGAGGGGAAAAATCATGACCAAGAAAAAAATCTATATCACGGAAAAAGATGCTGACAGGCTTCGCGACCTGGTCCGGAGTGGAACTGTCGCCGGCGAAAACGGAAAGTTTTATCTCGACCAGCTCGTGAACGAAATCGCACAAGCCGAGATTGTGGATCCCTTAAAGATTCCGAAAGATGTCATCACGATGAATTCCCGGGTCCGGTTTTGCGATCTCGACACGAAAGAAAGTTACACCTACAGCATCGTGTACCCGAGCTTTGCGAATCCCGCGAAAAACAGAATCTCCATCCTCGCGCCCATCGGCATGGCCCTGCTCGGCTATCAAACCGGTGATGTCGTCGAGTGGAAAGTGCCTGCCGGAATGCGGCGGCTTAAAATCGAAGAAGTTCTTTATCAACCCGAAGCCGCCGGTGAATATGATCTCTGAGGCGCCAACGGCCGGGCTTTTGTCGTGTCAACTGCTGGATGAGTTTTAAACGGGAAAGGAGACAACGCTCATGATTCCTTTTAATCAACGTGTCCTTTGTATCGGGTTTGGTTCCGTCGGAAAATGCACCCTGCCGATCCTTCTCAAACACATCCGCATTCCTTATCAAAACATTACCGTCCTGGATTTCGAAGACAAGCGGAAAGAACTTGCACCCTGGATCAAAAAAGGCGTCCGCTTCACCCAGGAGCGGATCACCCCCGTCAACGTCACCCGCACCCTGTCCAAATATGTGTCCCGAGGCGGCATGATTATCGACCTGTCCTGGAACATCGATTCAATGGACATGATCTCCTGGTGTCACGAAAACGAAGTCCTTTACGCGAACACCTCGGTGGAGGAATGGGACCCTTATGCCAATATCGATAAAAAGACCCCACTTGAAAAATCTCTTTATTTCAAGCAACTGGAGATCCGGAAAATGATTTCCAGATGGAGTGACGGTGCCACGACGGCCGTCCTCGATCACGGCGCAAACCCGGGGCTGATCTCCCATTTCACCAAGCAGGGGCTTTGGGACATCGCCCGGAAAGCGATCCATGACAAGACCACCCTGAAGAAAGACCGGAAAATCCTTGAACACCTGATCCGGGATGAGGATTTCCCCCACCTGGCCATGAAACTCGGTGTCAAAACAATTCACGTCAGCGAACGCGACACCCAAATCACCCGACGTCCCAAAGAAGTCGACGAATTCGTCGGGACCTGGTCCATCGAAGGATTACGCGAGGAAGCAATCGCGCCTTCGGAAATTGGCTGGGGAACGCACGAAAAAGAAATTCCTCCCCTCGCCTGTGTTCCGGAATACGGGCCGAAAAACCAGATTTTCCTTTCGCAAATGGGCATGAATACCTGGGTTCGGTCCTGGGTTCCCAACTGTGAAATCGTCGGGATGGTCATCCGTCACGCCGAAGCCTTCACGCTTTCCGAGAGACTGACCGTTTGGAAAAACGAAAAACCCTTTTACCGACCAACCGTCCATTACGCATACATGCCCTGCAATGAAACCTTGTCGTCGATCCACGAGCTCCGATGCCGGAATTACGAGCTCCAGCCGAGGTGCCGTATCATGTCCGACGAAATCATTTCGGGTACCGACATCCTGGGCTCTCTGATCATGGGACACAAGTACAACTCCTGGTGGACCGGAAGCATGCTCTCGATTGAAGAATCGCGAAAACTGGTTCCCCATCAAAACGCGACGACGATCCAGGTCGCCATCGGAGTGGTCGCCGCGGCAATGTGGATGATCGAAAATCCGAAAAAAGGCGTTTGCGAACCCGAAGACCTGCCGCACGAACAAGTCCTTGAAGTCGCAAAACCGTTCCTCGGAACCTTTGTGTCAGAGTCTTCGGACTGGACCCCTTTCAAGAATTATCAGGCGTTCTTTCCGGAAAACCCAAGCTCCCTGATGGACAAAAAGAATCCCTGGTGCTTCAACAATTTTCTTTTTAAGGACTGATCTCGCCGGGCGGCGTTCGATCAATATGCTTTGACTGATATATTCCTTAAGTGATATATTCAGCCATGTCGAAACCGTCGATTGACCCCAAAATCCTTGAACGAGCGGCAAAAACGCTGAAAGCGCTCGCTCATCCTGACCGACTGCAGATCATCGAAGCACTCCGTGCAAAAGAGCTTTCCGTTGGAGATCTCACCGAAAAACTCGGCCTTGCACAGGCCATTGTCTCAAAGCACTTGGCCCTGCTCAAGCGGGCCGGGGTCCTTGAAAGCCGCACCGACGCCAACTTTCGATATTATTCCCTGGCCAACCCCAAGGTCCTGGAGGTCTTAAACTGCATCAAGAAAAGCTGTCCAAAGGAGAACTGAACATGCGAATTCTGATTGTAGGAGGCGTCGCCGGAGGGGCCTCGGCCGCCGCTCGTGCACGGCGTCTCTCGGAAGATGCCGAAATTGTAATGTTCGAGCGGGGTGAACATATCTCGTTTGCAAACTGCGGGCTCCCTTATCATATCGGCGGCACCATCACGGACCGCGAACGGCTGATCGTCCAGACCCCGGAGGCTATGCGACAAGCTTTCAGAATTGACGTCCGCACCCGCACTGAAGTTTTAAAAATTGATCCGGCAAAAAAAACGATCCTCACAAGGGAGCTTGCGACCGGCACCGAACGCAGGGAACCTTACGATTTCCTGATCTTAAGCCCAGGCGCCGAACCCTTGCGCCCGCCCTTGCCCGGCATTCATTCTCCGAAAGTCATGGCCTTACGAAACCTCACCGATATGGACGGGATCAAAAAAACCGTGGAAACCTTGCCGCCCGAACGTGCGCTCATCGTGGGCGGCGGTTACATCGGGCTTGAGATGGCAGAAGCGCTACGGGAGAAACAAATTCCCGTCACACTCGTCGAACTCGCCCCTCAGGTCATGGGGCCAGCCGACCCGGAAATGGCGGCACCCCTCCACCAGGAACTTTCGCTCCACGGCGTCGATCTTCGGCTCGGTACTTCGGTCAAAGCATTCCGGGAAAAAGAGGGATCTCTTTACGCGGAGCTCAGCACCGGCGAATCGATCGCCTGCAATCTCGCTATTCTTGCGATCGGCGTCAAACCCGAAACCCAACTCGCCAAAGAGGCCGGACTCAAGATCGGCACACGCGGCGGCATCCTTGTCGACGCCGGAATGAGAACAAGTGATCCCTCGATTTTTGCGGTCGGAGATGCGGTCGAAGTAAAAGATTTTGTGACCGAAGAAGCGTCCCTCATTCCCCTCGCCGGTCCCGCGAACCGACAGGGGCGGATCGCCGCGGACAACATCTTCGGAAAAAATTCCGGTTACCAGAAAACGCAAGGCACGGCCATCTGCAAGGTTTTTGACCTCGCCATCGGCATGACCGGCGCAAGCGAGAAAACAATTAAACGGCTCGGGGTCCCTTATGAAAAGATTTATGTCCACGCCGCGTCACACGCGAGCTATTACCCGGACGCTTTCCCGATTAATCTGAAACTTATCTTTGATCCCGTTCACGGAAAAATTCTCGGAGCTCAGGCAGTCGGCCGGGACGGTGTGGACAAACGGATTGATGTGATCGCAACGGCCCTTCGCGCGGGTCTCACGGTTTACGACCTGGAACACCTGGAGCTTTCCTACGCCCCGCCTTACGGGTCCGCGAAAGATCCCGTCAATTACGCGGGGTTCGTGGCCTCGAACGTCCTGCGCGGAGATGTCCAAATCTGTCACGCCCGGGATCTTGCATCACTTAAAAAAAACCAGCAGATTCTTGACGTGCGACCGGCCGAAACCACCGGGACTGGCATGATTCCAGGCGCGAGCCATCTTCCCCTTGAGGAACTCCGGGGCAGGCTCGCGGAGCTTTCAAAAGATAAAGAATATCTCGTTTACTGCAAGGTGGGGCTTCGCGGTTACCTCGCCTGCCGAATCCTCATGCAAAACGGTTTTAAATGTAAAAACCTGAGCGGCGGTTACGAAACTTATCAAGCCAGCCTCGGAATTTCTTCCGCACGGTCGGCAAAAATAGAAATGAAAAGCGACACCGATGAAAGAGAGGACCCCATGGACAAAAAAGAACCGGTCGTCACCGTAAAAGAAATCGACGCCTGCGGGCTCCAGTGCCCGGGCCCAATCCTCAGAATTAAAAGTGAAATCGAAAAAATTCGACCCGGAGAAGCGCTACGAATCTCGGCAACAGACCCCGGCTTTGCGACCGATGTCCGCGCCTGGTGCCAGAGCACGGGGCACGAGTTGGTCGAACTCAGCCCCGCTGGGGGGAAATATCACGCGACGATCCTTAAAAAAGAATCACAGCCGGTCTCAAGCGCCCCTTCCGCCGGGTCTTCAAAGAAAAAGACGATCGTGGTCTTCAGTGCAGATTTTGACAAAGTGATGGCCGCATTTGTAATCGCAAACGGTGCTCTCGCAATGGGAAGCGAGGTCACGATGTTCTTCACCTTCTGGGGGCTGAATTCCCTCAGGAAACCGCAGTCCGGTCCCGTAAAAAAGAACCTCATTGAAACCATGTTCGGCTTCATGATGCCAAAAGGGGCCGAGAAACTCGCGCTTTCCAAAATGAACATGGGCGGGATGGGGCTTCAGATGATCAAGGGCATCATGAAGAAAAAGAACGTCGCGTCACTCACCGAACTGATCCGGAGCGCGCAGGCCTCAGGCGCAAAACTGGTCGCCTGCTCCATGTCGATGGATCTGATGGGAATCAAAAAAGAAGAACTGCTCGACGGAGTTGAAACGGGCGGTGTGGCGATGTATCTTGAAAATGCCGAACGCGGCAACGTGAATCTTTTTATTTAACCCCTCGAATCTTTTTCCGAGGGACGGGTCCTGAATCTCGCAGAGACAAAGGACCGAACTAAAAAAACAACCCACCAGGGAGGGGGGTTTGCATGAAGATACTATCTTCGTTTTTAATCGCGGCATTTCTGTTCTCCGGCATAACGGCGCCGGCGTTCGCGGAAGAAACCGTTCCGGCCGCGGCAACTCAGATGCCGCTGATCGGCGACGACGCACCCGCGTTCACAGCCAAAACAACGCAAGGGGATATTAATTTCCCCGCAGATTACAAGGGAAAATGGATTATCCTTTTCAGCCACCCGGCTGACTTCACACCCGTCTGCACGACCGAGTTTATGACTTTCGCGACCCTGCAACCGGAATTTGAGAAACTCAATACCCAGCTTGTCGGCCTCTCGATCGACTCCGGTTACAGTCACATCGCGTGGCTCAGGACGATCAAGGAAAAGATCGAGTACAAAGGGATGAAGAACGTGGAAGTGACCTTCCCGCTGATCGAAGACATTAAAATGGAAGTGTCTAAAAAGTACGGCATGCTCCAGCCAACCGCCAGCACCACCCAGGCCGTACGTGCGGTTTTCTTCATTGACCCCGCCGCCAAGATACGGGCGATTCTTTACTATCCCCTCTCAAACGGCCGGAACTTTGACGAGATCAAGCGTCTCCTGATCGCAATGCAGACGTCCGACGCCTTTCAGGTCGCGACACCTGCCGACTGGCAACCGGGTGAGGACGTGATTGTTCCTCCGGCCGGCTCCTGCGGGACCGCCAAAGACCGCATGGAAAAATCCGGGCAAAACAACCTGGACTGCAAAGACTGGTTTATGTGCTTCAAAAAACTCCCAAAAGAAGACGTGGAAGGCGCGACCGGTCAACTTTAATACCCGATCTCTTGATCCGGCATCACCCCGGGGTGATGCCGGATCAAGGGGCGGAACGATCGTCAGATTTTCCTGGAAACATTCAGACAATAAACCGCACCGGCCAGGGAAATGATCAGCCACAGTAGCGGAGTCAACGACAACGGAATCAGCGGATTAAACAAAATGCGGGCTCAGGACGTCGTGGTCCTTCAACCTGAAAGCCGCGTAAACGGCGGTCTCGAAAACAACGACACTTTCAAAATTTTGACCTGCCGCTCCTCCGTCGTCCAACCCTCGTCCCATCCCCGCCCCCCCCGAATTCCGGGGACACACTACTTAATTGGCTTTCTGGTGTTAAGTTCTGTCAGGGCAGGTAGCGCAGTATCAAAAACAGGTCATCATTACTTCTCGAATTAAGTAATGTGTCCCCAGAATTTCCTGAGTCCTCTGGGCCTCTCTGGGCCTGTTCCTTGACAGGAGATGGGTTCGGGGCTATTATTGGCATATGCTAATAACTGAAGGAGGCTTTTCATGAAGATCGGGGTCATTATTGCGACCAACGACACTGAAACTTGCTGGAATGCCCTGCGCTACGCCAACTTTTGCCTCACCCAGAAAGATTCGGTCAAAGTATTTTTGATGGGAAAAGGTGTGGAATATCAAAAGATCGCGACGGAAAAATTCGATACCGTCGGGGAAGCTGAAAAGTTTCTAGGTTCGGGAGGAAATCTCTACGCCTGCGGGACCTGTATCAAGTCACGGGAACAGGAAAGCTCCGAGATGTGCCCGCTTTCCACGATGAAGGATATGTACGAAATCGTGAAAGAAAGCGACAAGGTCGTCACTTTTTAATTTTAATCGGGAGAAAAACATTATGCCGCGCCCTTTTAAATGCCGGCGGGTCTTCGGAATGCCGGGATCGGACTACTTCAAGCCGCGCGGGATTCCCCTTTCGGACCTTCAGGAGATCGGCCTTACGATCGACGAATTCGAAGCGATCCGTCTCGCGGACCTCGAGGGACTTTATCAGGAAAACGCCGCGAAAAAAATGAACGTTTCGAGACAGACTTTCGGGAACATCGTTGCCGCCGCCCGTAAAAAGATCGCGGACGCTATCGTCAACGGCAAGGCGCTCAAAATTGCAGGCGGCACTTATGTCCAGGACCTTCCGCCTGTCCCGCCAGATTTTCCGGGAGGGTTTGGCGGCGGTCGGGGACGCGGAAGGTGCCGGCGAGGCAATTTTTGAAAAGCATTAACCAAAGGAGGTGACTGAAATGCCAGGAGGAGACAGAACAGGACCCACGGGAATGGGACCGATGACAGGTTGGGGACGAGGTTTTTGTGCCGGCAGTCGCGGTTTGGGCCGGGCGGGCGGTTGGGGAGGCCGGGGCCGGCGAAACCAGTTTTACACGACCGGACTGCCGGGTTGGCAAAGGGCTTATCCCTTTCAGCCTATATTGGATCAGAAAGATGAAAGCGCGAGCCTCAAAGAGCAGGCGGATTATCTTTCCGCCGAACTCGAAACGGTCCGCGCCCGCTTAAACGAGCTGGAACAAAATAAAAAATAAAAATTCACGGGGACAGGTTGACATTGAAAACACCTGTCCCCTTTTCAAATGAAACAGGGAGGAACGGGAATGAGAATCGGAATTACTTTAAACGATGACCGGGGACTTGAGGGCGACGTGTGCGCTCACTTCGGCCAGTGCCGCTATTTCGGCCTGGTCGATCTCGAGGGTCAAAATATTAAAAATGTCACGGTCGTTTCCAATACCGCCCAGCACGGCGGAGGCGGCTGTCAGGCCGTGGACGCAATTTTAAGTCACAAGATCACGCACGTCATCGCGGGCGGCATGGGCGGAGGAGCCCAAGTGAAGTTTTCGAACGCCGGAATCCCCGTCTTCGGCTTCGCCGGTAAAGCCAGCGATGCGGTCCGGGAATTCCTGAAGCAGAACCTCGGCGGGCTCAGTTCCTGTGCGGGACACGACGGCGGCTGTCATTAACCCGGAGAACCTTATGAAAATCGCTATTACTTCGGAAGGACGAACTCTCGACGCCACAGTCGATCCGCGGTTCGGACGATGCAGTTATTTCCTGCTCATCGATACCGATACGGGTAAGATCGAAGCACTTCAAAATCCGAGCACCCAGCAAACCGGAGGCGCGGGCATTCAGGCCGGCCAACTTATAGTCTCCAAAGGAGCTGAAGTAGTACTGACGGGAAACATGGGCCCGAACGCTTTCCAGGTCATTCAGTCGGCGGGGATCAAGGCCGTCACCGGGGTCTCGGGAAAAATATCGGAAGCCCTCCAAGCCTACAAAAGCGGCAAGCTTCCGCCGACAGAAAATCCTAATGTCGGCTCAAAATCCGGCATGTCTTAACCGTGAGAACCGGACGGCGTCCAATTTGAGACTGGCGGTTATCTTTCATCAAATTCAAAAAGAGGAGAAACTGAAATATGGTCAAGGTAGATACTTCGAAGTGTAACGGATGCGGCACCTGTGCCGAAATTTGCCCCGTGGAAGGAATCAAGCTCATCGACGGGAAAGCAGTCCCTAATGCCCAGTGCGTTGACTGCGGAACGTGCATCGGCGCCTGCCCGACCGAGGCTATCACCCCCGATGGAAACTGATCCGGAAATTCCCCAAGGGACGGGATCCCTCCCTTCCGACATCCCTCCGACACTGCGAAGGATCTTCGAGCGAAAAGAACTTTTCCTGAAATTCGGCTACGACCTTGACCGGGAACGGGACGAGATCGTACGCTGCTCGCTGCCCCTCACCGGAAAAATTCTTGAGGCCGGACCCGGCAAGGGACATTTTTCGGCCGCTCTGGCCCGGCAATCGGTTCCGTTTATCAGTGTCGATATTTCCAGCGAAGACCAGAAAACCGCCGAACTTTTCCTCAACTTCCTTGGACTCCGGCATTTCGCTGACCTTCGGGTCCAGAACGGAGAACAGCTCAACTTTCCGGACGCCACATTTGACATGGTTTTTTCGATTAACGCCCTTCACCATTTTGAGAAACCTTACAAGGTCGCCGACGAACTTATCCGGGTCCTCAAGCCCAGAGGCCGGCTGGTCATCAGTGATTTTTCGGAAAAAGGATTCGATCTCATGGACCAGATTCACGCCCTTGAAGGAAACAGCCACAGCCGGGGGGAATTGCCCCTGACGGGGATCGAAGATTATCTTGAGAAAAAAGATTTTATCTTAAAAAAATGCGCCACCGTTTTTCAACAAACGCTGGTCGCGGAGAAACCCTGATGATTATTTCCGTGGCAAGCGGTAAAGGCGGGACCGGCAAGACCACCGTCGCGGTCAATCTCGCGCTCGCGCTCGGGAATTGTCAACTGTTAGACTGCGATGTCGAAGAGCCGAACGCACAGATTTTTTTGAAGGCCAATATCCGTGCGCGGGAACCGGCCACCGTCCGCGTTCCGGAAATCGATTATCAAAAGTGTAACTTCTGCGGAAAATGCCGGGACATCTGCGCTTATCACGCACTCGCGGTTCTCCCCAAAAAAGTCCTGTTTTTTCCCCCAATGTGTCACAGTTGCGGAGCCTGCGAAATGCTCTGTCCGCAAAAAGCCATCCATGAAACCGCCCGGACAATCGGTGAGATCGAGACAGGAGTCCGGGGCGACATTCGTTTTGTTCAGGGAAAGCTTAATGTGGGTGAAATGATGGCACCTCCGATCATCCGGCAGGTCAAATCCCGAATTGAACCAAACTCTGTCGCTATTCTCGACGCACCTCCCGGAACTTCCTGCCCTATGGTCACAGCGGTTCAGGGAAGTGATTTTTGTATTCTGGTCACGGAACCAACCCCGTTCGGAATGAATGACCTTCAGCTGGCGATCGAAACCGTCAAAAAGCTCGGCATCCCTTACGGCGTTGTGATTAACCGCGCCGAAAAAGATGATCTGAAAACCCGGGTTTATTTTAAGTCAAATCAAATCCCGGTTCTTCTCAAAATCCCTTTTGACCGAAAAATTGCGGAACTTTATTCCGTTGGGACTCCGTTCGTCGAACAGATGCCGGAATACCGTGAAAAATTCAGGACACTCCTTAAAACAGTTTCCGGAACCGTCAAGGTGCCGTCATGAAACAAATTCTTGTGATCAGTGGAAAAGGCGGTACCGGAAAAACCATGCTGACCGGAGCCCTGGCCGCACTGGCCAAAAATAAAGTAATGGCGGATTGCGATGTTGACGCCGCAAACCTTTACCTACTGCTAAACCCTTCGGTCCGGGAAAAACACCCGTTTCAAAGCGGCGCCTCCGCTGTCATTGACCCGGCACTTTGCACCCGTTGCGGACAATGTTCGGCCGCCTGTCGATTCGATGCGATTTCCCGAGATTTTGTTGTTAACCCAATCGCCTGTGAAGGATGCGGGCTTTGCACCCACGTGTGCCCCGTCGGCGCGGCCACCATGAAAGAAAATACGGCCGGCGACTGGTTTATTTCTGAAACCCGTTACGGACCTTTCGTCCACGCCAAACTTGGGATCGCGGAAGAAAATTCGGGGAAACTTGTAGCAAAGGTTCGCGAAACAGCCAAGAAAATCGCCGAAGCAAAAACTGCCGATTATGTGATCGTCGACGGCCCTCCGGGGATCGGATGTCCCGTGATCGCATCACTTTCAGGCGTGGATCTCGCGGTCATCGTCACCGAACCGACGCTCTCGGCAATCCACGACGCAGAACGGGTCATGGATCTCGCAAAGCACTTTGAAGTCCCGGTCAAATTGGTCGTCAACAAATGGGACATCAATCCCGCGGCCACAGGGGATATCCGAAAGCTTTGCAATTCGCGAAACATTCCGGTCATCGGGCTAATTCCTTTCGATCGTGTCGTCGTAGAATCGGTCCTTGCCGGAGAACCCGTAACCGAGCGTGCCAGCGGCTCCTTAAAAAAAGAATTCATCAAGATCTGGGAGGCCATTCAGGATTGAACGATGACTCGTTTTGAACGTGATCTTCATGTGCTAAAATATTTTTCTTCTGTCGTCACGGTATCCGAAGGCAGAGTCATTAATGTCACGGAACCGACTTTGCGTTTCTGCCCGCTTGCAAACCATTTTTTCCCGGCCTTTAAGAGAATCACTCCTGAGGATCCGAACGCCCTGACCGAGACAATTCGTGAATCGATCCAGTCAAAGATCCGCGATTACGGATTATTCACAGCGAAACGGTCGTTCGATTTCCCTCCGGATACAGTCCCTTTCGGAGCTTCGGAAATTCTCGCCTCTGCCCTGCGAGCCGGAGTGATCGATTCCGCCGTCGTGGTCTGTGACGGTGCGGGTACGGTAATCGTGAACTCTCCCGAAATAGCCCAGGGAATCGGCGCGCGAATGAACACCCTGATTTTCACTTCTCCGATCCGAAAAGTCATCGAAAAGCTTGAACAGGTAGGCGTTCACATCGTGTTTAAAGATAATGCCTGGATCGATCCATCCCGGGGAACAGTGAAGGCGCAAGCCCTAGGTTATAAAAAAATCGGAGTCACCGTGGCCGGCCACGAGGCGGAACGGATGGAACAAATCCGCAATTTTGAAGAAAGAAACGACGTTGCGGTCACCCTTTTCGCCGTATGCACAACCGGCATTTCCGGCCGAAAAATCGACCTCCTCCGCCGTCATGCGGATCTGGTCTGGACCTGCGCTTCAGGCGAGATTCGGGAACAAATCGGCCGGACCGCCAAAATACAGCTTTCAAAACAAATTCCGGTTTTTGCAGTGAGCGATCACGGCGTGGCCCTGGTGAATGCCTGCTCGGATCACTCGCTGTCCGTCAACACGGCGGATCCGACCAGGCAATTCCTGGTCTCAAGTGAACCCGGGGGCAAACTGATCCGCTGGGGAACTTCACACCTTTATGTCCGGGAAATGACCTTGCCGGTGTATGCTCGAAAAATACCCACCCATCACTTACCACACGCCCAGGGGGTTCCGGCATAACCATGGAAAAAAATCCTTTTAAAAATAATCCCTTTTTCGAACCGATGAAAAAACCATCGGCTCACGCCAGAATTCAAGGCGCCTGCGGCGACATCATGGAATTTTCGCTGGAAATATGCGGACCCAAAATTCGAAAAGTGCGTTGTTTTACGTCCGGCTGTGGCGCCTCAAAAGCCTGTGCCCTGGAAACCGCAAGAATAGCCCAGGGGAAAAGTCTCGCCGGGGCACTGCTTATTTCACCCGGAAAAGTCATTCAAAAACTCCGGCGTGTTCCGGAAAACCACCTTCACTGTGCAATCTTGTCGGTCACCACCCTGCATCGGGCCATTGCACTTTACCTGATGCAACATAAAAAAAGATTCCCCTTTCGTGAAAAAAGGAGTCTCCTGAAATGACAACTGAAACTTTTTTCTGGATTCTTGGCAGTGGTTTTTTAATGAGCGTGATCGCGCTTGTCGGCAGTGCTACTTTTTTATTAAAGGAACATGTTTTTAACAGATTTGTTTTGCCGCTAGTGGCCCTCGCCGCCGGAAGCCTGATCGGCGGGGCTTTGTTTCACATGCTCCCCGGCGCCCTTCGGAGTGAGCATCTCGATGAACTTCAAATCTTTATGTGGGTTGCCGCGGGATTTACGGTCTTTTTTTCCCTGGAACAATTTATACATCATCATCACTGTCACCGTGCAACCGCCCACTGCCAAAAACCCTTAGGATATCTTGTGCTGGTCGGCGACGGACTTCATAACTTTCTCGGCGGTCTGGCGGTCGCAGGAACGTTTCTGGTCGATATCCGGCTCGGCATTGCCACCTGGATCGCGGCGGCCGCCCACGAAATTCCACAGGAACTTGGAGATTTCGGCGCGCTCGTCTACAGCGGCTGGAGCCGGAAGAAAGCGCTTTTCTGGAATTTTATTTCGGCCTTACTGTTCCCGGCAGGAGCACTCATCACCTGCGCGGTTTCATTTCATATCAATACGGATTTTTTGATTGCCTTCGCCGCCGGAAACTTTATTTACATCGGCGCTTCCGATCTTGTACCGGAAGTCAACAGGGCCCGGAGCGGGAAACAAAATGTTGTTCACTTTGTGTCTTTCGCGACCGGAATCCTGTTTTTGCTCATAGTTCGTTTTTGGTTTGAACATTAATCCATAATTTCAAACAAGAGGCGCCGTGCACTATCTATTTGACCGGTTTTACAAGCGTTACGACGATTGGTATAACCGTCATCGGTACGCCTACTTGTCCGAGGTCATGGCGCTCCGTAAAGTTATGCCCCGAAAAGGCCGGGGGATTGAAATCGGAGTCGGAACAGGCCGCTTTGCGGCGCCGCTCGGGATTAAAACCGGGATTGATCCCTCAAAAAAAATGCTGTCCATTGCCCGACAACGCGGCATTAAAACTCGTTGGGGGCATGGAGAATCGTTGCCTTTCTCGGCAAATTCTTTTGATTACGCGGCCTTGATTGTAACCTTGTGTTTTGTCGAAGATCCGGAAAAAGTCTTGCGGGAAGCCTGGCGCATTTTAAGAAAAAAAAGCACTCTGGTTCTCGGGTTAATCGTCAAGGACAGCCCCCTTGGGAAACTTTATGCCAAAAAATCCAGCGCTTTTTATGATACCGCCCGCTTTTTCACTCAAAAACAGTTGTCGCAAATGTTAAAAAAAACGGGTTTTGAGATCTTGAAAACTTATCGGACATTGTCCAAACATCCCAGCGTCATGACAGCGGTAGAAACTCCCGTAAAAGGACAAAAAGGTAAAGGCAGTTTTGTCGTGGTGCAATGCAGAAAAACAGCCTGTCGGAAAGTTAAAAAACATGAAAAAAAAGATCGGATTTGAAGAAATTAATCGGTCGAGAAAAATTCTCGGGCTGAACGAACACGCAACGATGCAGGAGATCAGGGACGCTTACCGCCGCCTTGCCGCCCGCTATCACCCGGATCGCTGTCAAAAGTCACGAACGCCGGCGTGCGAAAAAAAAATCCGGGAAATCAATAACGCCAAGGATATTCTGATGGCATATTGCGCGAATTACCGGTACTCTTTCGGAGAAAAGGACGCGACGCGTAACGCCTTTGAACAGGAAGAATACGAACACCTGAGCCGTTTTTATGACGGCTGGATTACGGAACTGTGACCTAAAACTCCGCGAGTGATCCGGCCTAAAAATTTAAAGGTCAAACCATGAGAACTTATCTTGATTGTATTCCCTGTTTTTTCCGGCAGGCTCTGGAGGCGGCTAAACTGGCCGGCGCAAGTCCCCGGGTCCAGCAAAAAGTCCTGAATCAACTGGCGCGTACCATCCCTTCCTTTTCCCTCGAAGATTCACCCCCTGAGATGGGACGGAGAATTTACCGGAGCGTCAGCAAGATTACGGGAAAGAAAGACCCTTATCTCAGGATTAAAATGCAGAGCAATCAAAAAGCGCTGGCACTCTATCCCCGTCTCAAGCGGCAAATCACCCGTTCCAGAGACCCGCTGGGAATGGCTACGCGGCTTGCAATCGCCGGCAATATTATTGATTACGGAGTCAAAAATTCCCTGAACGTGGAACACGCATTAAAAAAAATGCTAAGAATTGAAGACCGAACCCTCGAAAGAGAGAATAAAAAAAATTATCGGATCGGCACGTTCAAAAAATCACTAAAAAAAGCGGCCACCCTTCTCTACCTCGCGGATAATGCCGGGGAAACCGTTTTCGATCGTCTTTTGATCGAAACCATCCAAAAAGAAGCGCCGGGGAAACAGATCTTTTATGCGGTTAAATCCGGTCCTGCAATCAATGACGCTCTCGAAAAAGACGCCCGCGACTGCGGAATTGACCGGATCGCCGCAGTTATCACAAACGGCGCCGACGCACCGGGAACAATTGTGAACCGATGCAGTCCTTCTTTTATGAACATTTTTCGGACCGCAGACATGGTGATCAGCAAAGGCCAGGGAAATTTTGAATCCCTTTCTCAATGTGAAAGACCCGTCTTCTTTCTTTTTATGGCTAAATGCCCCGTAGTTGCCGCTCACGTCAGATGCCGGCTTGGTGATATCATGTTAAAACCGGGCGGGACCCCTCGAAAAAAACCATCCGCCGAAAGGACCTCAAATGTATCTTAAAAAAATTCTGGCATCGGTTTGTAAAATCTGCCCGCTTTGCATTCTCGCAAGACGTTTCCCGCATTCCCGGTTTGCCGCCGGGATGAGTCAACTGGAAACCATTTGCCCTTTTTGCAAAGCTTATCGATCTTTAACCCGTGAAAGATGTCCGGCACATAATCCTTCGGAGGAGTCATGAACGTTGCGGTCATCGGAGCTTCTCATAAACCCGAACGATATGCCTACATGGCCGTTAAGCTGTTGCTTGAAAAAGAGCACACCGTGTTCCCTGTCCATCAGCGCATCCGCGAGATTGACGGTCTCAAGGTTTATCCATCTCTGCGCAATATCCCAGAGCCGATCGATACCATAACTTTGTACGTGGGCGAATTGACCTCAGCGGCGATGGCCGCGGATATCCTGGCCTGCCGCCCGCGCCGTATTATTTTTAATCCGGGCGCGGAAAACGAGGCCCTCGAGCAACAAGCCAGAGAAGCCGGCATTCAAACGGTTCGGGGCTGTACGCTGGTGATGCTCAAAACCGGACAATTTTAAAATTTTTTAAAAATATTGGGCCATTTATGAAAATAACTCTGATCGCGGAAGGCTCCACAAAACAGGACCGTAAGGTGCTTCGCTGGGGAATCTCGTTTCTTGTCGGAAACGTTCTCTTCGACGCTTTTGGCCGGGCCGACCTTTTTTGGGAAAATGTTTATCGCTACAAGATCGACCTCTCCCGGGTCAAACACATCGCTATTTCTCACGAAGATTGGGATCACATCGCGGGATTGGACAACCTCCTCCGGACCCGGCCAGGAACAAGGGTTTTTCTTTGTAAAAAAACCGGACGCGTTTTGAAAAAAGCTGTCCTCGATAACGACGGCTCGCTCACGCTCGTCGATCGGTCGTGCCAAATCGCACCCGGTATCTTTTCGCTCGGACAGATGCGCGCGGATACGGGCCGCGGGATTCTTTACGAACAAGCCCTCGTTGTAAAGTCCCGTAAAGGATTTTCCGTGATCACGGGCTGTGCGCATCCGGGCATCGTCCGGATCGTCGAGCGCGCCATTAAAATATTCGGGAAAAATATCGACACCGTCTGCGGCGGATTTCACATGAAGGACAACCCGGCCGATCAGAATCGGGAGATAATCCGTCAACTCCAGACCCTTGGAGTCAAAAGGGTCATTCCTCTTCACTGTACCGGAGCGGCGGCTTTCCGTTTATTCAAAAAGATTTTTAAAAACAACTGCCTAAGGCTAGAACAAGGCGGCACTCTGAAACTTTAGACAGTAGAATTCCGGGGACACATTACTTAATTAGCTTCCTAGTGTTAGGTTCTGTCAGGGCAAGTATTGCAGTATCAAAAACAGGGCATTATTACTTCCCGAATTAAGTAATGTGTCCCCGGAATTTTTGAAAATCCGGAAAAAAGCAAAGGAGGAACGATTTTAATTTTTGAATCGACGTTTCTACAGTAGAATAGCGGCATCAGTAGGGGGTCTTGCCTGAAAGTCTCCCCCGCTGAAATTATAGAAAAAAGGAGAATCAAATCATGGGTACCAAAGGAAAAGAAATTGTGGGAGTCAATGTCGACGAACTGTTAAAACTGATGAACAAGGCCTACGCGGACGAATGGCTGGCTTATTATCAGTACTGGGTCGGCGCGAAAGTGGCCGCCGGACGGATGCGCGGCATTATCGCCGGAGAACTTAAGGAGCACGCGGAAGAAGAGCTTCACCACGCGGACATGCTGGTCGAACGCATGCTTCAGCTCGGCGGCAAGCCGCTTCTTACTCCGGAAGCGATTTTGAAGGAAACCAACTGCGGTTACGACGCCCCGGAAGACCCCTGCACGAAGAAATTGCTCGCGCAGAACATCAAGGGCGAACAGTGCGCAATCGCGACGTACAAGAAGCTTTACGATTTCGTGAAGGGCAAAGACCCGATCACGGAAAAGATCATCCTTGAAATTCTCGAGGATGAGGTCGAGCACGAAGAAGATCTTGAAGCAATGCTCGATGACATGAAAGCTCCGGTATCCTGATTACGGGGACAGATCCTCACAGAGACGGTTCTCTGAAATGAGAACCGTCTCTGTTTGATTCTGTATTGGTTCCTCTTTTAAATTCCTTATGCCTGACTTCAGTCAACACCACGTTGTTTTTCAATCGTTACTTGCCGGCCTTCTTACCTGGGGCATGACCGGCCTGGGCGCGGCCACGATCTTTGCGTTCAAGAAAATCAATCAGAAAATCCTTGATGTCATGCTTGGCTTCGCGGCCGGTGTGATGATCGCCGCAAGCTTCTGGTCGCTCCTCGCTCCCTCGATTGAAATGGCGGCCGATCAAGGGATGATCCCCTGGTTTCCGGCCCTGACCGGTTTTCTTCTCGGCGCTGTTTTTTTTCGAGGGATTGATAAACTCCTTCCTCACCTGCATCCCCTCATGCCCTCGGAAACAGCGGAAGGTATCAAAACCACCTGGCCCAAAAGTACCCTTCTCGTCCTGGCGCTCACAATCCACAATATTCCGGAAGGATTGGCCGTCGGGGTGGCGTTCGGATCGACTGGCGCGGGCACTCATTCCCTGCCGCTTGCGGCCGCACTGGCACTTGCCGTAGGTATTGGAATCCAAAATTTTCCGGAAGGTCTTGCCGTTTCTCTCCCTCTTCACCGCGACGGTTTTTCAAAAAAGAAAAGTTTTCTTTACGGTTGGCTCTCCGGGATTGTGGAACCGCTCGCCGCCGTGGTCGGCGCCCTGATCGTCGTGATCGTCCAGCCGCTTTTGCCCTTCGCCCTTGCCTTTGCCGCGGGGGCCATGATCTTCGTCGTCGTGGAAGAGGTGATCCCGGAATCCCAGCAAAACGGAAACGAGGATCTCGCCACCACCGGCACCATCGCCGGCTTTGCGCTCATGATGATCCTCGACGTCGCCTTCGGGAAATAAATCCACTCAATACCATTTCGAATTTGTTTTTCTCCCGAAGTCCCCGAGTGCTATAATTTCAGGTCAGTATCGTTCGTTACGCTTCAATCCATTACGGGGAGGGAAAAATCATGACCTTGCTTACTATCATCGCCGCCGTCACTTTTTTTGTTTTTATCGCAGGCATCCGGATCATCCGCCCAACTCACCGGGGATTAATCGAAAGGCTCGGAAAATATGACCGTTTTGCGAATCCCGGTTTCCACTGGATCATTCCTGTTATTGAAATGATGCACCAGGTCAACACAACGGAACAGATGGTTGATGCCGAACCCCAGGAGATCATCACAAACGATAATCTGAACGCCCGCGTCGACGCGCAGGTTTATTTCAAAGTCAAACAGGATGAAGAGAGCGTCAAAAGCTCCCAGTACAACGTCGACAACTACCGGTGGCAGATCGTCAACCTTGCCCGTACAACCCTAAGAAACATCATCGGCACGCTCACGCTTAAATCTGCCAACAGCGAGCGCGGAAAGATTAATCTCGAACTTCACAAAACCCTGCTTGAAGAGACCAAAAGCTGGGGCATTGATATCGTGCGTACCGAACTTAAGGAAATCGACCCTCCAAAGGACGTCCAGGACACCATGAACAAGGTCGTGAAGGCCGAGAATGAAAAGATCTCGGCCGTGGACTTCGCGACAGCCGCAGAAACAGTCGCGGACGGAGAAAAACGCGCTTCCATCAAAAAAGCTGAGGGGATCAAACAGGCTAAAATTTTACAAGCAGAGGGAGAGGCCGAAGCAATCCGGCTCGTCAACGAGGCCGCCAATAAATATTTTGTGGGAAATGCGCAAATCCTCAGAAAACTACAGGCCGTCGAAAATGCCCTCGAAGATAACGCCAAGATCGTGGTACCGTCCAACACCGAACTCATCAACGTGATCGGTGACATGGCAGGTATTACCCCGATCCCGGTAAAAAACCGTCCTCACTCAACGGTTTAAACACTGAATT
>CAYULU010000018.1:0-10008 GCA_964445745.1 uncultured bacterium
CAAAGACCTTCCTTCAAAATGACCGGGACAAAAAGATCTTTGATTATTATCAGGGGTTAAGCTTGCTCAAACGGCTCAACCAGATCCAGTTGACCCAGGCGGAGTATGAGGCCGCTAAAAAAGCGCTCGAGGAACTGGACACGCGAGAGATGGCCGGCTTTATCGTGTCGCTGACCTCGAAATCCCTGGTTCTTTCCAAAGAATGGGAACGAAACATTAAAGATTCCATCCGGTTTTATGAGATTGCAGCGGCCCGAGACCACTCTATTACAAAATGGCTGGATAAATTTCTGTCCGCGGGAAACGTGGAACTGGAAACTGGAAACGAAAAAGAATTGAAACCCGTTGATCGCTCAACGTCAACGTTGTCCGCGGGCCGTTCCCCGAACTCCGCAATGGCGGTGCTGGTTTACGGCGGTTTTCATGCGACCGCGATCAAAGAATTATTGAAGGATCAAGGTTTGAGCTATGTGGTGGTTTCTCCCCGAATTAACAAAATCGAAAAAAGACATCAGGATTATTATCGCCAACTCATGTCGGTTGGCCATCACGGTTATGAAATCGCGTTCCGCGCCGCTCGCGCGGCCCGTCAGCCGACTACCTTTGTACGGGCCCTCGGGGAGGATGGGTCACAGTCGATTCGGCATGAGCTGGAAGCTATTGCCAAAGTTGTCGCCACCCTGGGCGATCGGTCCTCTCCTCAACTGATTGAAAAATACTTACCGAAAGGCTCGGGGAGTTTCCGACCGTTGACAGAGGGAAAAAACATTACGAGGGGGCATTTAACTCCCCCCGGTGATACCCCGGATTTTGAGAAAGATTTGCGGATGCCGAAGCTTGGCGATGGCCCGGAGCGTTCCGAATTGCGGTCGGAGGTGAGAGATGCAGTTGTCAAAGATCCTAAGATGAAAAAATTGCTGAACCGATTAAGAAAAAGCATCCGTCACTGGCCAGATAGAGGCCTAGGAAGGTTAGAATTTGTATTTGTCCTGATGGGTTGGATCGTCGAGGTGAGCGGATTCATATTTTATGGTGCTTACGGCGTAATTCGCGGTCTTTTTTTTGCGGGCCTGGTAGTCGGTCCGATAGTGGCTTGGATCGTTGGGGTGCTCTGGGGGGCGTTTTGGATCCTTGAGAACATTGGGAACAGTGGGAACATAGAGTTACCCGGCTTACTTTTGGTGCTTAGTATTTGTGTAGGGGTTCTTGTAGGGGGTTTTTGGATAGGTGTGGGAGGTGTTGCTTTATTGGTCCAGGTTTGCGGTGCAGTTGTGGAGTTCGGTGAAGAAAAAACTGAATGGCCTTTTGACTTCATTCGTATGCTTAATGACGTTATGCTTAAGGCCATTGATCGGCTTCAAGTTTTTTTGGATGCCTTGATTTTTAAGATTCGTTGGAGGAATCGGCTAAAGGCACTGCAAGCATTCAGGCAGTATGTGGAACAAAAAGGGGGAAAACTGACAGAGGATGTTTTGTTTGAGGTTGTTTTTCCTCACATGAGTGCTCATTCATGGAGAACGGAGGAAAAGCCTTCCGAATCAATTAGAACCGAAGGTTTGGGAATGATCCTTGACCATTATGGGGTGCACTATTCTAGTGAAAGAAGGAAAGAAGTGCACAAGGCTTTGTCTTCCTTGAATTCCGAAGATTATGTGGTGCGCCCCGAAGATTTTAAGGATCTGTCCTCGCTGGTTGCCGGTTTTTTAAATGAGACGCAGGATCCTTCCATTGATGTGACGGTTGCCGGAGAGAAAATGCACGCGAAATTAAATTTGATAAAAAAGCAAAAAGAGGCTCGGGCGATTAGATCAAGGCAATCTTCAAACTCTGCTCCTGGAACATTGGCGGGTGGCCACAAACCCGCGGCCACCGACCACAGCCCAAACCAAGATGAAGACGGGGATCTTTGGAACGAAAAAATCCGTTCGGAGGTTCGCCTAACAGAAACGAAGGGTGTGAAGACCGAGTTGAGGATCGCGGATGGTGAGCGCTTTCGATTATCAGCCTCAAAACATGAAACAGTTGGCGGATCCGAGAGACGGTCGGAATTACGTGCTCAGATCCAATCCAAGATAGCTAGTTTGGAATCAAAATTAAAATCGACAGCGGAGAAATGGGGTGTCGGGCCTCTTTTTGTGAAGCTTTTTGAACTGCCGGCTAACGGGAAAGATTTCAAGGATGAATGTGGAAAATTGCTTGCCCAGATCGCAGAACACAGCAGTGATCTGGTGGAAGCCAAGACCTTTGCCGCAAATGCAGTGGTTTTAATCTCGTTACGGATAGCCGGATCGAAATTTATTGAACGATATGAGGAGGATCGTTTTGTGGATCCTGAGCTTCTTGGAAATGCTGTTTGGTCTCTGGATTTTTTACTTAGGGATTGGGATTCCGGTTACGCAGACGATGATCCGGAGCTTTCGCTTTTAGTTCAAAAGATGCAGGCGTATCAGGCGATGAGGCTTTTTTTTGATACGCCCCTTGAAGTTTATTACCGTCCGTGGTTCAGCAGTTTTCTTCTTAATTACGTGTTGCGTGAAAGGCCGGAGATCGTGAAGTCTCTGCTGATCTTAAACCCGGAGCAGAACCTCGTGGGCCTTCTTGAAGATTGGTCCGTGCAGGCTCACTTGGGATTTTCTGAGGAGGAATGCGGGAAGATCACGATCCTGAGGGATATCGTTAAGTTCTATCAGTTGATATTCCGTGATTTTAAGGGGAAGGATGGCAAGATTTTTGGAGAGAATCAGATTTCGGGGCAATTTCAGGGTGACCTTCAAATGATACTTGAAAATGATGCGGCGAGAGATCTGATCCACCGTGATCTTGGTGCTCTCAAAAACCTCATCACGATCATGTTGACTGAACACAAGAGCGTTGGTGCCAGCGACGGGTACGGAGAGGTCAGGTACATTCTCGAGAGTTTTATCCCGAAGGGATTGCCGATGATGCAGGGTGTTTTGAATCAGGCGGATCCGCTCGAGATCCTTGATGCTGTCGCGAATATTGCTTCTGTTGGAGGAGATCGGCTTCAACCGATTATCAGAAAACTCATTGGAAAGAATCCTGCTGTCGGCGACAAGTACCTTCGACTTATCAATGGAAGCGTTGAACACTTTAAGCAGATCGGATTGATCTTACTCGAGGTAGGTGAAATAGGGTTTGATCTGATCCCGTTCGAAAAGCTGATGGAGCGTTACCGGATTGAACGCGGGAGTGACTCGGAAGGCCGCCTCCTTGAGATTGTTGCGAACATTGCACGCTCGGCCAAGGAAGGTACCGCGGGGCTGGTCGCTGAGGTTTTTGATCTGTACAGCCGAGATGCCGGAGAGACCCTTGATGATCTGAATAAATTGTTGCGCGCATTTACATATTTTGTCCGGGTAGTGAATTTTCATTATGAGTTTGAGAAACTTGTCCTCTCGGGTGAAATCGGGCAGGTTAATAATGAGACCTATTTTGTAAGCTTGCGGGATCTGAAGAAGACGCTCCAGATCGTAAAGCGTAACTTTTTTCAGGGTATGGAGATTAAGGAATCGGTTGCTCAGGCCGTGCGTCGGCGTTATTTCAATCGTTTGAGTCCGGAAGACAGAGGACGGATACGAGGACTGATGGTCTCTCACAGGCTCATACATCCTAGTGACGAACTGGACTTCTTTTATGACATTAGTGGTTATGAGATCGGAAGTCGAGAGATCGTGATCACGGAAAGACGACGCCCGCGGCAGATACAGAGAAGACAAAAAAACGCGAAGGGTGAGTGGGAGATCATACTTGAAAATCTGAATGTTGGAGAACCCAGAAAGGTATTAAGAATCGAGCTCGCATCACCGCTTGAAACCGGAGATATAGACCCGGACATTGTTTTCAATGAGACGACCCGCCGAAATCTTGCGGTCGTGTTGGAGGCACTGGAAGTTCAGGACGGCGAGAAATTCAATCCTGTTCTGGAATTCGGGACCACGGCCGGAGGAAAAAGCACGATTGCTCGCATTGCTGCCAAAGTCCTGCGAGTCGGTTACACACGCATTCAGATCAACGACCGCACTGATGAGTTCGACCTTTTCGGTTCATTCCAGCCTTACGAGATCCGGATGCAACTTGACGAGGCGGTGTCGCGTATTCGCGAATCCCTTGAGCGCGGTGAATATAACGTTCTCGAGGATGTTCTCAGCCGTCTTTTAACAGGTGGTGAAGGGAAGTTCTGGCAAAGTTTTTTTACTGAGGAGGAACGACAGGCGGTTCTTGAAGGAAAGAGCGGTTTTGAATACCACGAAGCCAAGCGTCAGGCGATCCGGAAGCGAGTTCTGGCCCGTATTGAAAATATTCTTGATGGGGCCGGGAAGCTCCTGCTTCTCGAGAACGCACCCTTGAACGATCCGCAAAATAAAGAGCGAGCCCAGTTGATCCGTGCGATGGCCTATATGCTTAACCACGAAGTGGGGCTCCGGTACAAAAAGGGGCGCTTTCTTGAAGCCTACGAGAGGGGTGATCTGATCCTGCTCGATGAAGTCAATCTTGCGAATGAAGAAATGCTGGGAGTGCTATACCAGCTTCTGACTATGGGTTACCTTCAACATAACGGGAAGGTCATCGAGCCGGCGAACGGGAAAAAAGCACGTGTGCTGGCGACGGCCAATCCGTCCAGTTACGGCGGACGGAACCGCATGAGCGAAGCTTTCATGAATCGCTTCGAAATCGTTTATATTGATTCCATGACCGATGAAGAAATGGCCGAGATCCTCATCGGGACGGTTCGAAAAGGCCTGATCGTGTCCGGCCGCTATGCTGCTTCCGAGTTTCAGAGGAAAGAGCAAGAACTCCCAGCAGAATACCGCAAAAGAATGGACGATATCCTTGTTAAAGAGTTGGGGGTGACACGTGAGCAATTGGTTTTGATCGCGCGGCTTCAGGAAAAACTGAACGGAGCTCTCCGGAGCGGAAAATTCCTGGGGATGGGTGCAGATGCGGATTATGTGTTCACGATCCGGAATTACTTCAATCTTTATAAGGATTTAATGGCCCGGAAAAAACAGGAGCGCAATCCGGATCTCGAGCTGTGGTTACGCGAAGCCTTTATGGAGTATGGGAATGTTGTCATTCGTTCTGATGTTTACAGGTTGAATCAGCTCGGAATGCTGAAAAAAGATCCTGCTTACAAGGTCCTTCGAAATATTTTCAGTGTAGTGCTTGGCGACCTTATTCTGGATTTACCGACGGTGCGGCACAAGAGCAAGGTCTCTAACGGGGCCGGCGAACCGGCGGAACAGACGGATACGACTCGTCCTGAAAATGGGTACGAAGCTTTTGACGAGTTGGTCGGGAAATGGTTTGAGAAGATCGATTACGAATATGACCGCGACACGAAACGACTCCGTATCGATGGACTTACCATCCGTGGCAAGACTTCTCAGGAGAGGAAGTTGACTGAGGAATTGATCGAAACCGAGTCCACCAAGTTTAGCCAGATCGCAATCCTGAAGGCATTGCTTTTGAATGAACCCCTCCTGAGTGTCGGGCAATCCGGAGGCGGAAAATCAGAAGCCATCGGGGACATTGCCCAGCGTCTCGGCCTTAGATATGTCACTGTCTCGTTGGGGGATGCCACTCTTGAAAGTCTCCTGGGTAACATGGAGTGGAATCCTAGTGAAAAACGGTTCGTGTATGTGCCGGGTATTCTTGTGAAGGCGATGCAAGAAGGCGCGGTGCTAGTGCTTGAAGAACTGAATATGGCCAAATCCGGAGTCATTGAGATCCTGAACGAGTATTTTGATGAAGGGACATTCACCAATCCTTTCACGCTCGAAGCGATCAACGTCCACCCGGATTTCCGGCTTTTTGCGACGATGAATCCGGTTCAGGGAACCACGGGGCAGAACGTTGGACGGGTCAGCTTGTCTCCGGCGCTTCGGAATCGGTTCAGGGAAGTCTGGGTACCGCACGAAAAAACAGACTCGGAATTGATCCAGATCCTGACGGGGCTTTTTGTTCGAAACGATATCATAGTGGAGCCAGCGGTTTTGAATAAACTCCTCGGTTTTTATCATGCTTATCAAGAGGTGTTTCGGTACAGGGGGGAGGCTACTTATTATACGAGTCTTCGCGACCTGACACGCATTGTCCGTATCATGAGTTATCTCATGAAGACCGGAGGGATGAACAAAGAACAAGCCATGGCTCGTGCGGTTCGGCGCGTTTATCTTGCGAAGATGATTACTCAAGATGACCGGGAATCTGTCCGGAAGCTGATCTCGGAAGCTGGCATACTTCCCGGAGAGATCCGGGATCCATCCTATCAGCGGTCTCCCGACGAACGGTTTCTGGAGGTCTATGAAGGAAAGGAGCTTGTTGCTCGTTTTGAGCTCGGAGAATCGTTAAGAGATGCCATAAAGGGCGAATTGCTTGAGCGCGAGCCCGGATTGACGGGTGTTGAGCTGGAAAGTGAGCTCCGTGATCGGTTGAATCAGGTCATCAGCGAAGCTACTTTGGTCGAGAACGCGCATACGCTTGAAAATCTGATCGGGCTTATGGAGGCTGTTGCGATGAGCGGCGAAGATATCAGCTATGGTAAATTTAATCCCATTCTACTTCTTGGTGAAACCGCCGGCGGAAAGACCTCTCTTGCGAAATATCTGGCTGTGGTGATTCTTAAGCAAAGCTACACCCGGATCCAGATCAATGAGCGGACGGATGAGCTGGATCTTTTTGGGTCCTATGAACCAAGAGAAATGGAGATTGGGCTAGATGAATCAATTCGGATTGTCCAGAACGCGATGGAAGAGAATGAATGGTTCCGTCTTAAACGTGCTTTGCGAGTTTTTAAAAAAGGAAGTGTGAGCGGAGATGGCCTTGGGGAGGAAGGTAAGGATCCTGAACGAATTCTCAAGCAACTTGCAGAAGATGAAGATGAGGCCGGCAAGGAGATCCGGAATTATCTTCGGCAGGTGGCTGTTGGGGGGATAGAACCTCAAACGGTTGCAGAAGCAGCTCATCGTCTTCGAGTGATTGCCTATCTTGTCAAGAACGGCGCGATGAACGTGGAAATGGAATTTCGGGAAGGAAGGTTCCTTTCTGCGATTAAGCGGGGCGATTTCGTCGTGCTTGACGAGCTAAACCTTGCGGGTGAAGAATCCATAGCCGTGCTGTATCAGTTCTTGACGCTCGGTTTTGTTGAGTACTACAACAAAGATGCAGTCGATGAAAACGGAGTGCGTCGGCCACGGGTTGAAAAGATCTATGCGGCGCCAGGTTTCAAATTGGTTGCGACAGCCAATCCATCGAGTTATGGCGGACGGAACCGACTCAGTGAAGCGTTGATGAACCGTTTTGAGATCCAGAATATCCAGAATATGACATCCGAGCAGATGTCGGAGATCATTCTCGGTGAGATCTCAGGAACGACTTCTTTTCGAAAAGGCGATCAACTTTCCGAGGCCGTCAAACTGGCTGTCTTAAAACTCGCCAAATTTCAAAGTGACCTTAATCTCGCTATTGAACGGGGTGCTTTTCATTCCGCGGGTTCGGGACAGACGCAGGGATATCTGTTTACACTACGGGACCTCAAACGCATTGTAAGGAGCGCGGAAGAGATCCTGCGGCACGGTGATAGTTCTCCGCCGGAGCAGGTGGTTATCCAACAGGCGTATTTGGAATACCTTGGTGTTTTGGGCCGTAGTGACGAAGAAGTCGCAAGACTTTTATCTCTTTTTTCCCGCAATGAGTTTTTTCCCACCTTTGATCCGGGATCGCTTGATTTTTCCTTTGAAGAGGCCTCCGATTTCCGGGGACACAAGATGATCCGTATGGGTGGTTTTGAGCTCGAGATGCGTGATTATGATGGCCGGGGGCCATCTGATGAAGCTAACGTCATTGAAGAGCTCGAAGAAGGTTCTCTAACGAACCTGATCCGTATTGCTCTTCTGAAAGGACTTATTGATCCGCGTTCTCCAGTGATGGCGATTGGTCAATCCGGAGGCGGAAAAACCGAGATGATCGGTGATCTTTGCCGCCGTTTGGGATGGAGATACCGGTCCGTTTCTTTGGGGAACGCCTCGCTTGAGCGGCTGATCGGTGGTTATGAAAGGGACAAAGAAACCAAGATCTTCCATTATATTGTCGGCGAACTTGTCCGCGCTATGGAAGACGGAGCTGTCTTTGTTCTTGAAGAAGCGAATATGGCGAGTTCGGGCCTTGTTGAGGTCTTGAATGAATATTTTGACGAAGGGGCTTTTACCAATCCGCTGACTGGGAAAAAGGTCAAAATTCACTCCAATTTCCGTCTTTTCGCCACGATGAATCCCGAGGTTGGCGTTACGGGGGCGAACGCAGGCCGTGTTGGATTTTCGCCGGCTCTGAGAAGTCGTTTTAAGGAAGTTTGGGTTCCTCACATCAAAACCCCCGATGAAATCAAACGTATTATCCGGAAGAAATTTGCGAATCACCGTATCCATGTCTCTGACGAGACCGTCGAAACACTCTATTCGATCTATGAAAACTTCCGGAAATCCGTGGAGGGATATACGGATGGCAACGGTCATTATCAAGCTCCTCGGATTGGTCGGGAAAACAACGAGGGTTATTACACCAGTCTTAGGGATATGGCAAAGATCGCAGATATCATGACCCAGGACATGCGTCGGAGAGTTCCGGAGAAAGAGGCGTTGCGTTACGCAGTCAAACGCATCTATTACCTCCGGCTCAACAACGCAACTGATCGTCAGACTGTTCGGGAGGAAATTCTGGAAGGCCTGGACATGACCAAAAACGAATATGTGTGGGAACTTAAATCGGCTGAGTATGTGGTTCGCCGCGGAAATATCGATGTTGCTCGGGTTCCTGTCGAGCTCCTTAAAGAGAAAAAGTTTGTGCTTACACCGTCTTCTCGTGAACAGATGGGTTTTCTGATCGAAGGTATGAGCCGCGACCCGGGTTTCAAAAGATCCTTTAATCCTGTCATGTTATTCGGCGAGACCAGCGGCGGGAAGTCGACGATGGTGGAGATCGCGGCGCACATTTTCCAAAAAAAATTCACGCGCATCCAAATCAATCAACGAACGGACGAGTATGATTTGTTGGGCGCGTACCATCCCGTTGAGATGAAACTCACCCTTGCGGAAAGTCTGGATGTCCTTCAGGACAATCTCCGCAAGAAGAATTATTCGAAGATCCGCCGGGCTCTGCGCGTTTTGAAGAAGGATGTCCGTCTTGCTTTGCATATCCCGGAGACAGATCTCGTTGATGACGCCCAACTTTTTCAGCGTTTCTTTGACCGATATGTAGTCCCGGGAATTCAAAGGGAAGATCCTCGCATTATCGGCGAGGTCAAGGACCTTGCGGCGTTGATCCATAACGGTAACGCGGGGATTGATCTTGTCCATCAAATGGGGATGTTCCTTGAGGCGGTTGGAAATCGTGACCAAGGGATCCCTGGCCAGATTGTCCTTTTGGATGAAGTGAACCTTGCCAATGAAGAGGCTATAGGCCTTCTCTATCAGATCCTCACTCTCGGGTATATGGAATATCAGGGTGAGCGCATTTATCCCGGGGAGGGATTCCAGCTTGTCGTGAGCGGTAATCCCTTCACCTATTCAGGGCGTAACAGGATGAGCGAGGCGTTCATGAACCGCTTCGAAATGCAGGTAATCCCCGAAATGACGCCGGCCGAAATGGTACAGATTCTTTGGGAAGGTTTCCGGTTAAACGAAAAAGGGATGTCGATGAAGGTCGTCGAAAATTTGGTAGATCTTCAGTTTAAGATCCATGAGCTTAGTATGAACCGCGATTTTGACGGTTTTAATCTGGACAATTCCTACCGGTTCACGCTTCGGAATCTTGAAAGGGTGGTGGCTGACGCATTGAAACGCCATAAGGTTGAACCCGGTCGGTCTGTAGAAGAGTGTATCTGGGTTGAGGCTTACATCGAATACGCAGGGTTGTTGTCTCAGTCAATTGAAGATGATATGTCCGCGCAGAGCAACGTAGCCAGGCTCAAAGGTCTTTTTCATAACCGTCTTC
>CAYULU010000018.1:10108-33068 GCA_964445745.1 uncultured bacterium
ATGTCCGCGCAGAGCAACGTAGCCAGGCTCAAAGGTCTTTTTCATAACCGTCTTCTTGCTGATGGTCACCGTCGGTTGAAGGAATGGGTTGATTCCGGAACAAAGTCAACATTCGAAAAAGAACTTGCCGTCGTTGGGATCTCGGGCGAAAAGAAAAGTCTTGAAGATCTGCGAGCGATCCTCCGGAATATTTTGGAACGCTCTCTGCAGGGGGACCGCTACGCCACGAAAAAAGTCGTGGAACTGGTGGGAAGGATCACAGGGGAATCTTACGCGCCATGGTCTCCGGACGGTGATCCGCTTTTTACGGAATTCCAAAGGGTTAAAACCGAGCGCGAAGAAGATACCGAATGGATCGAGCTTGGCGGGATACGTGTTGCGAAACTGTCTGCTTCCGAAATGCTCGAGGAATTTTTGAAGGAATTTAATGCGGATATTGAAAGCGGACTTCTTTCCGGACAGGATGGAAAACCTTTGCCGCCAATGGAGGAAGGCGCTCAGAAATATGTTATGCGAAAGATCCTGGATTCTGCGGAAGATCGTTGGATGCAGGAAGACAGAGCCCCTGTGGGCCAGGATCGAAATCTCAAGAACCTGATCCGTGAGGAAGCTCAGAGGTGGGCTGCGAACGAGCTGAGAGGGGCCCGCCAGACCACGGATCATATTAAAAAACTCCTCCAAAAACATTTTTACACCCAGGCGGAAAGAGTTGAAAAACTTGTAGAGCTTCAATCGACCCAGATCCCCCGAATGCAGATCCTGAAAGGTTTTCGTGATGGTGGTCTCGTCGAAACAGTTGATACGGAAGGACGCCGGAGTATCATCCACAAATCTCGGCCGGTTCTGGAGGTTGGACAGTCTGGCGGTGGAAAAACTGAAATGATCGCGGACATTGCTCGCGAATTGAACTGGGCATATATGTCAGTAGCGCTTGGCGCAGCGTCCGTGGAATCGCTGGTCGGTGAATTTATTCTCAATGAAGAGACCGGTGCTTTTGAATTTCGGAAAGGGATTCTTGTGCGCGCCATGGAAGAAGGATCCGCGCTTGTGCTAGAAGAACTGAATATGGCGGAAAGCGGTGTGATCGAGATTCTGAACGAATATTTTGATCGTGGGACTATGACTATCCAGGGGCGAAAGATACAGGTCAAGATCCACAGAAATTTCCGGCTTTTTGCGACGATGAATCCTACCGAGGGACGCACCGGTAAGAATGCCGGGAGGATTCCTCTTTCGCCGGCTCTCCGCAGCCGATTCCGCGAGGTCTGGGTTCGCAGTGAGAGATCCAAGGCCGAGCAGTACCGTATGGTGCTCGGAGGGATCCGGGACCTTGTGAAAGGCCTAATGGAACGCGGTATTGCTGAAGAAACGGAAGATGTGCTTGGTATCCTGGAGGAAGATCTTACGAGACGAAAGATCGCTGAAAGAGCGGGCATCCCGATGCTTCCCAAAGAGCAAAGAGATAGCATTGAAGATGGGGTTGTTCATACAGCAAAGCCCACTGCCAAGGCAGTGCCAGCGGTCAGAATGGCCCGTTCCAAGAATGTGGAGCCAGTAGCAACCGTGCCAGCCAAAGGCGATTGGGAACGTAGCTCTACGGAAGAGAAGAAAAAGATTTATGAGGATACTTTTTCGATCATCACGGCCAAAGCTGATATCACATTGGCGGCCGGTGACCATTGGGCATGGAACCCGAAGCGTAAGATCCTGACTTATGATGAAAAGGATATTGAACGATTGAGTCTTAACGCACTTCTTGGCGTGGGCATTCATGAGGCCATGCACCGTATCGGAACGCGGTATCTCTCTCTTTTCTGGGAGTTTTTTGATGAGCATGGGCTCGAGAACCGTGTGTTCAATACGCTGGAGGATGGACGAATCGAGAATTGGGCGCGGTTCCTTTTTGGCGGCGCTGCCACACCGCTTCGGGCGACCAATGATGAAGTTGTTTTCGGTTCCTTTAAGGATGAGAACGAGCTGGTGGAAAGGTTTGTCCACGGGAGTAAGGATAAAGAAGGAAATATGACCGAGGTTGCTTACAGCTCTGCGATCATAAATTTTTTCCTTTATCTCGGGAAAAGAGGGTCGGACGTGAATGCTTCTAAGGTGATCGAAAAATTCCTGAAAGCGTTTGAAGAAAGAGATCCACAATTGCGTGCGGATATCGAAGGGTTGCTCAAAGCTGGATACTTCGGGGGTGGCCGTAAGGAAGATATCCTGGATCCGCCGAATCAGAATAAAGTGTCTGGTGTGTTCTCCAAGCTTCCTATGAAAGCCGATGATCTCGGAATCTACCGTTTTGACGGGAACCCCTCCGAATCCACGATTGAAGACCTTGCGATCGAGCAGGGGATCATCATCCGGGAATGTATCATGCCGGTAGTTTATAAATGGGCGCTCAAAGATCTTGCGAAGGGAGAAAAAAGCGAAGGTGAAGGAGAAGGTAAAAAAGGAGAAAAGGGAGAAAAAAGCGAAGGTGAAGGAGAAAGAGAAAGTGAGGGTGGGCCTCAGGATGGAAGCTCCGGCAAAGCGACAAAAGGCAAACCGACTTCCGGTAAATCCGGAAAAAATGCGAAGCCTGTGTCTGCGGATGAATGGCGAGACCTTTGGGATAAGCTTTCACCGGAACAAAAAAAGAAATTACTTGACCAGATCGACAAAGGGCATGCCTCGAGACCGCAGGATCGTACGGCTAAGGACTCGGATGATTATAAAAGGGCGCAACAGGATTCCGAGATCGCCAAACCCATGAGCGAGCGTGACCGTCTGATGGGGTTCCTCGGGAAAATGATCACGGAACTTTCCGGATATTTGCGGGACATCATTCAGAATTCTGTACGTCCCAAAGAGGTCACGGGCCTCAAACGCGGCAGGATCGACATGAGACGGCTGATCAACTCTATGGCGCGCGGGTTCACGGACATGCGTTTCTACAAACAGCGCATTCTGCCGCAACAAAAGAACGTGAAATTCACGATCGTTGTTGACGAAAGCGGCAGTATGGAAGGGATGGGGGAATCCGGAAAGGCGGCGAGCCAGAACGCGTCGGCGAAAGGTTACCGGGCGCTTATGGGTGTGACCCTTTTGATGGAAGTTCTGGAATCTCTCGGGATCGATTTCGCAGTCCGGGGTTATTACGATACGACACACCTGCATAAGCGTTTTAAAGGTCAACGGATCCCTCCCGGAAAAGAGAGCGAATATCTGGAACCAGGGCATGTTGATATTCAGGATGGTTACACGACCCGCGTTGAAAAAGAAAGTCTGATCGGGGAGCTTTATCAGAGCATTGGCCGTGGCGGGAACAACGAAGGTCCGGCGCTCGCGGCCGCGATCCGGGATGCTGGCGAGGCCGGAGGTGAGAAACATTTCATTATCGTCATTACGGACGGAATGGGCAATGTGTCGGATATCAAAACGCAGGTGGAGGGTTTACGTGAGAGAAGCGGTAGGGTTGGCGGGACCAAAGTTGAATTGATTGCAGTCGGACTCAGCAATGATGCCCAATATGTGCCGGAAAATTACGGGGGGAAATACTCTATTTGGCTGAAGGATGACGAGATTCACAAGCTTCCGGCCGAGCTCAAGCGAATTCTTCATGAAGTGATACGCGGTGTCTACCAGCCGGAAGTGCCCGGAAGTACGCGATTTTCTCATCTTGCCAAAGGCTTCCGATTCGCCGGCGTGGTTGGCGGAGATTATAATTTCCACTCAGTCCGATCCGAAGTTCGAGATAATGCAACAGTGGATCAACTCGGATTGAAATCTGTTACCGATTGGTCTTGGGATGCTTTTGATGAATTTTTTGAAGCTCAAAAAACTGAGTGGGATTATAAGGATTATTATTTTGAAGAAAAATGGTCTGTGTGTAAATTATGGGCACATGATAGATTTAAAGAAATTCCGAATCCAGATCAAAGATGGCAGCTTTTTAGGAGAGTTGCCGCGATTGTTCGAAAGATCTGTCAACAGGCGCTGAATGTGGAAGGAGAATTCTGGTGGGGGGAGGGTGAAAAGATCCTTGATCCAATAGGACTTTCAGAATTTGAAGGTTTTTTTATGGGTGAAGCATTTTGGCAAATGATGGATCCGAGTCAAACTATTAGTGCGTTTGAAACAAAACTTAAAGAGCGTCTCGTGGTATTGGATATTTTAAGATCCCTTCAAATCCAAGTATCTGAGGGTAAGTTTGAAATCTATCTAGAAAAGTTTAACGAGGCTTTTGAACATGTTGTTGATTCCCCGGAATTTTCAGAGATCCTTGAAAAATTTTCAGCTGAACGGAAGCTCGCGCTTATTACAGAAGATCAAGCGGCGCAAATAGCCTATCAAAAGACACTTTTGTTGGCCCAACAAGCAAAGGCCCGCCAGGCGAGGGGGGAACAGAATCCATCCGTTAGCGATCCAGGATCAGCATCCAGCGAAAAGGGAGAAGATTTGTGGCTCGAGAAGCCTGGGGATGGAGCACGGTCCGAGGTGCGAAGCGAAGTGCAAACTCCGGGTGAACTTGGATCCTATTATGACCGGATGTTATCGGATGCCAGGCTGGTGGATCAAATCGGATTGAAATCTGTTACCGATTGGTCTGAGGAGGATCTTGAGAAGTTTATTGAGGCTCAAAAGGAGAGGGTTAATGAGGATTATTATGGTAGGGCAAGATCCTCTGTGTTTGAATTTTGGTGGGCTGATAGAGTTCGAGAAATCCCGGATCCAGATCAAAGATGGCATTTTTTTAGGAAGGCTGTCGAGATTGTGTTAGCGATCTGTCGGCAACCGACGGAGTTGGAATCTAACTGGGGGGATGGTAAAACGATCCGTGATCCAAAAGGACTTTCAGCATTTGGACATTTTTTTTCGGGTAAAGCATTTTGGCGCGTGACTAAGAAAACACTTAAAGAGCGTCTCGTGGTATTGGATATTTTAAGATCCCTTCAAATCCAAGTATCTGAGGGTAAGTTTGAAATCTATCTAGAAAAGTTTAACGAGGCTTTTGAACATGTTGTTGATTCCCCGGAATTTTCAGAGATCCTTGAAAAATTTTCAGCTGAACGGAAGCTCGCGCTTATTACAGAAGATCAAGCGGCGCAAATAGCCTATCAAAAGACACTTTTGTTGGCCCAACAAGCAAAGGCCCGCCAGGCGAGGGGGGAACAGAATCCATCCGTTAGCGATCCAGGATCAGCATCCAGCGAAAAGGGAGAAGATTTGTGGCTCGAGAAGCCTGGGGATGGAGCACGGTCCGAGGTGCGAAGCGAAGTGCAAACTCCGGGTGAACTTGGATCCTATTATGACCGGATGTTATCGGATGCCAGGCTGGTGGATCAAATCGGATTGAAATCTGTTACCGATTGGTCTGAGGAGGATCTTGAGAAGTTTATTGAGGCTCAAAAGGAGAGGGTTAATGAGGATTATTATGGTAGGGCAAGATCCTCTGTGTTTGAATTTTGGTGGGCTGATAGAGTTCGAGAAATCCCGGATCCAGATCAAAGATGGCAATTTTTTAGGAAGGCTGTCGAGATTGTGTTAGCGATCTGTCGGCAACCGGCGGAGTTGGAATCTGACTGGGGGAATGGTACAACGATCCTTGATCCAAAAGGACTTTCAGCATTTGGACATTTTGTTTTGGGTAAAGCATTTTGGCGCGTGACTGAGACAAAACTTAAAGAGCGTCTCGTGGTATTGGATATTTTAAGATCCCTTCAAATCCAAGTATCTGAGGGTAAGTTTGAAATCTATCTAGAAAAGTTTAACGAGGCTTTTGAACATGTTGTTGATTCCCCGGAATTTTCAGAGATCCTTGAAAAATTTTCAGCTGAACGGAAGCTCGCGCTTATTACAGAAGATCAAGCGGCGCAAATAGCCTATCAAAAGACACTTTTGTTGGCCCAACAAGCAAAGGCCCGCCAGGCGAGGGGGGAACAGAATCCATCCGTTAGCGATCCAGGATCAGCATCCAGCGAAAAGGGAGAAGATTTGTGGCTCGAGAAGCCTGGGGATGGAGCACGGTCCGAGGTGCGAAGCGAAGTGCAAACTCCGGGTGAACTTGGATCCTATTATGACCGGATGTTATCGGATGCCAGGCGGGTGGTTGAAGGGGAAGGACTTGAGATTTACCGGAATAAAAATTTCTACGACGGGAACCGGCTTCGCGACGGATTTACCGCGGGTCTTATCGTTGCGATCAAGGAGCGGAGGCTTGTCGAGACCCTGGCCGGTGTTCAAAAGCGCCTTAGGGAGGTGTTGGAAGGGGCCGGTGTGCCGGCCGATCATTATTATTTTGTTCCTCCTACGGCGTTCCATTCTAATATTGTTTCTCTGTTTCCGACGTTTCGTCGCGGGCAGAATCCCGGGGTGCCCGAAAACAGGGCCCGGTTGGACGAGGCGGTTCAAAAGATCGAACGCGTAGCGACCGGCGTTCATTCCTACCGGATTCGGTTTAACGGTGTGACGCTCGCGCCGGACGGTACGGTCATCGCGCAGGGTTTCGTGGAAGATCCCGGAGCGCTGAACCAGGCCCGAAGGGTCCTGGTGGACGAAATCAAAGGTATTTTTCCTGACGCCACACGCGGGCAGATTGTCCACGCCTCCCTTGGCCGGATTGTTCGTCCGATCACACGGGATCAATCGGAGGTGTTAATTCGGGAGATTGAAAAGAGCCGCACGATCGAGCTGGGAGAGCAGAAGGTGGAAGGATGGTATCTCAACACGGCAGAACTAGTCCCCGGCGGTTTACCCGGTTCCGAGCATCTTTCTCTGCGGAACAACATTTCGTTTGCAGGCCCGTTACAGTCCGAGGTGCGGGGAGGGGAAGATTGGAAGCAGAAACTGTGGGAGGGCTGGGCCCGGGTGGCAGTTCCTGAGAAAAAAATACCGGCTGAAATTTTGCGGACAAGGGAGGCGCTTTATCAATCCCGGCTGGCGGATGCGCTGGGGTTTCTTTTACAAGTAAAGGGCACCACGGAAACGGAGCGAACGGCGCTTCAGACGATTCAAACTCAGTTTCCCGTGTCAGTTTACTCACCTGAAAAAGGTTGGAACGGTGCCGGGGTTCCCCTGGAAGAACAGACGGCCCTCTTTCGTGCTATCGAGCATGTTCTGAATGTTTTTTGGGGGTGGCAGGAACGGAGCAGAGTGAGGGGCGATTTACATGAGCCTCTTTTCTGGAAAGCGGATCCGCACGCCGCTAGCAAGCAGAAGATGGTGAAGGAGGGGATCGAGTTCCTCGAAGGGATTCTTCGGGAGGTGTTTCCCAGCCGTACCGCGGGAAGCTCCGAAACGGCCAGGAGCCGTCTTTCTGATGTTTTGCTCCACCTGATGAACCGCAATCGCTGGGACGACACGATTCGCTCCCCTCAGGTTGCGAACCCGGGGATGGTTTTTCTTAAGGATGACCGCGCTGGATTTTTGAACGATGAGCAGTTGGCTCGTGACGAAACCGTTGCGATTGTTCTGGATAACAACGGAGGCGAGACATTCGCGGCGCTTTTGGCGGCCTGGGTTCTGGTACGGATGGGGAAAAAAGTGACTCTGTTCGGGAAACGAGAGCCGATGCTTGTGGGCGATACGACATTGCCGGACCTGGATTACAGCGTCCGAATTTTTGATGAGATCTTGAAGTCGTGGTTTCGTGATCCTTCGGTTCGAGGGCTCGAGGAGGCACTGGCGGAGGGGATGATCGACTTGCGTGCTCGTTCGACCGACTATCTCTATGAGGGGGCGGAGGTGGAGGCTTCCAAAGCAGTAACGCAGTCGCTGGACGAGATTCGGGATTTTGATTCGGCCTTGATCCTCGGGGAGCTTCAGTATGGTGATTTTATGCGCGAACAATTGCGCCGGGTCGTCGGGACGACCGAAAAAGCACACTTGAGTTCTGTCGACCTGCTCAATCCTTTCTCTAAGACGCGGCTTTTGTTTTTGAAAGCGGTTAAAAATCCCCGCGAAACTGTGGTGGATGTCCCGGACTATCATCCCGGAGAACTGACCCGCGGACAGTTGATGGCGCAGGCGCTTTTCCCGTCGTCGCAAAATCGCCGGTCTGAAATGCGGGTGGATTTAGAAAAAGTTTTGAAGAACGTTAAAAATCTGAAATCGAATGTACAGCCGGCGACGGTGTTTGTGGATGCGGAGGACTGGGAAAATCTATCCGATGCGCAAAAGCAGGAATATTTCTTTGTGGCGCTTTCAAAACCCGAGACACGGATCATTGTTTATAACGAGCGAGGGCAGGGCCGCGACGCAAATCTCGCGGCGTTTTTGAAGCTTGAACGGGTGCAAAGGACCGAGAGGGATCTCGATCAGGCGGTCAGCGCCTTTGCGAGGCCCAATGTGCCCACCATTCATCTCTCCAGACAGGTGATGCCTTCTCCGGTGGCGGTCGGCAGTTTGCGTAAACGCGTGTCATTTTTCAAAATGAACAGTGAGAAAAGCGGCACGCTTGCTACGGCGTTACTTTGGGCCGTCTCCGGCGGGGAGGATTCCCGGGTCCCGGGGGTGCGTCAGGATCACGGTTTCTGGACGGTGCACGAATCTCTCCTTGAATCCCTCCAACGGGTGTTCGACAACAATTTTGTGATCGCTGTCGCCGCTTAAATTCCGGGGACACATCACTTAATTCGAGAAGTAGTAAAGACCTGTTTTTGATACTGCGATTCCTGCCCCGACAGAACTTAACATCAGGAAGCTAATTAAGTAATGTGTCCCCGGAATTCTGGAGTATAATTTCGGCAGGGGCGCGGCCAGAGTTACAGCCAGAGTTGTTTGATGACCGGGTATTACTTCTTTTGGAGAACAAGATCTCGAGTAAATCCAGCATTTCTGTGGGGCTAGGCCAAAAGGGCATTTCGGGTCAATTGAACAAAGTTATACACGGATTGCTGGACGAAAAATACGTTGAGTACACAAGTCCCGACAAGCCGAACAGCCAGTTGCAAAAATAGAGGGGAATAGTGTTTTTATATCTTCGCAATCCTGAGTTTACTAAGAGCTATTCTTGGGAACGCAAATCCTTGCGAACTATTTGGGAGCCATTCTTCAATTTTTTATTTCAGAACTGAAGCGAATGCTTGGACGGAAAGGAGGTTAACAACTTGACAGAAGCTAAAGGGAAAACAAACGCAGGCGGTGTCAAAAAGCCAGTCGTGTTTATTAGGACCTTCGGATGTCAGATGAATGTCTACGATTCGCAGGTGGCGGCGGGGCTTCTGGAAAGCGAGGGGTTTGAAGTGATCCAGGATTCTGAAGTGGAACCGGATCCGATGGGTTATCTTTCGGGCGGAGCGGATATTGTGATTATGAATACTTGCTCGGTGCGGGACCACGCGGAGCAGAGGGTTTGGGGGCGACTCGGCCGACTGGGGAAGGAAAAAAAAGAGAGGCCGGAACTGATCATCGGACTGATGGGCTGTATGGTGGAGGAACATCGCGAGAAACTTTTTAAGAGGTTCCCGTATCTGGACCTTATCGTGGGGACGCGAAATATCAGCGAATTGCCAGGGTTGATCCGGCAAATTCAGGTTACTCACAAACGTGTTTCGAGGATCAAACAGGACGGGATTTCGATCGAGTACAGCGAATTTACGAAACGTGACTCGCCTCATCATGCTTGGCTTCCGGTGATGACCGGTTGTGACAAGGAATGTACTTATTGTATTGTCCCGAAAACGCGAGGTCATGAGGTCTCAATGCCGGCTGAAGACGTGATCGGGGAGGCGAATCGGCTTGTGGCGGACGGTGTCAAGTGGATCACACTCTTGGGACAGAACGTAAATAGCTATAAAGGTGGCGCAACGCACAATGCGCAACGCACAACGCAGGACCAGAACGTTGACCGTTGCGCGTTGAGCGTTGAGCGAGGCCCGTCATTTCCCGAGCTTTTGGAGATGCTGTGCGGGATCGAAGGTCTCGAGCGGATCTCGTTTACGACGTCGCATCCCAGTGACGCGACGGAGGATCTGTTCCAGGTGATCGCGCGAAATCCCAAAATCACCCGCCGGTTTCACCTGCCGATACAGTCCGGGTCTGACAAGATTTTGCGCAGGATGAAACGGATGCATACGTTTGCCGATTATAAGGCCAAGGTAGATCGGCTTCGGGAACTGGTGCCCGGAATTTCTGTTACGACGGACATTATCGTGGGTTTTCCCGGAGAAACGGAGGAGGACTATCTCGCGACGAAACGGGCGATTGAGGAGATCCGATTTGATTCAGCCTTCATCTATAAGTATTCGGTCCGGCCCGGCACTCCGGCGGAACGGCTGACGGACGATGTGCCTCTTGAGACCAAGTCCCGGCGAAATAATGAATTGCTGGCGATTCAGCGGGGCGTGACGGAAGCCAGAAGCCTCGACCGGGTTGGCCGGGAGGTGACCGGGTTTGTGGAGGCCCAGGCTCCGAGAGGAAAACAAAGTTTTGTGGCCCGGACGGATTTTGACGGGCGTGTCATTTTTCTTTGTGAGAAAGATTTAATCGGGAAGTTTGTGCGGTTGAAGATCGATTCCGTGAGTCACGAAACGTTTCAAGGAACCCTTGTTCCCTGAGGGGACGCTTGAAGGTTTTACCCTGATTTACCGGCGGCGGGATTGCAAAAGCCTGCTGAGTGAGATAATCGCAAACCCTTTTTTCTCGAGGCGTGGAATTTCTCGAAACAGAACGTCCAGTGTGTTTTTCCGGTAATGTCCGATTGCGATGGCGTGTCCCTGTTTTTTTGCCACGGCTTCCAGCTCCCGGATCTGGCCCAGAATCGCCTCAGGGGAGTCGACATTGTCCAAAAAAACACCCCGTTGAAGAAACGGAATTCCGATCTGTCTCGCGACGGACGGGACGACGGAGTCTTTCGTTGTGTAGCTGTCCAGAAAGAAGAGTTTCCGCTGGTTGAGTTCTTCCAGAATGAGGGTCATCATCTCGCGGTCTGCCGTCCCCCTCGATCCCATATGATTATTAACCCCGACGATTCCCGGAACGGAAGCGATATCACGCGACAGCATGTCAAGGGCCTGTTCCCTTGGCATGGTGCTGACGATCAGGCCGCGTCCCGGAATCATGTCTTGGGTGGTGTCTAAGGGGAGATGGAGAATGGCCTCCGCGTTTTTCTGCATGGCGAGCTCGCCAAAAAACCAGGAATAAGGGAGCAGGGGGAGAATGGCATAAGTGACTTTGTCTCCAAGTCGTTCCATTTCTTTGCGAAGTCTGTTATGAGCACCGATATCGTCAATGACGATGACGATGGAGGGCCGGGTGAGCTTGACGGGTGTGGGCGGCGGCACTTGTATTGTCGCCGCTGGCGCCGGGCTTTTCTTGGGCAAAGGGGTTGAGTGGTTCACTCTGGATGTCTGGGGAGCGGCCGGAGCGGTTGGTTGGGTTCCCCGCACAGATTGAACCAGATACTGGGTACCGAGGAAGAGCAGATAGCCCGCCGCAACGATGCTGAGAAACCAGAGGGTCTTCTTCAGCTGTTTTTTATTGACCTTCACTTTAATTTGAAACGGATTTTTGATTTTTTTTCTTCGTCTGCGTACCACGCATCACCTTGTTCGTTAAGTTACTATCCTATCAACGGCATAATGAGATGGAGATTGAGTGAGCCGGGTGTCTATCGGGTGTAATCGCGGCTTGAAAGTCGCACGATAGGTTGATAGGATACACCAAAAGGAAAAGATATGAAAAAAAATAAGGAAATTTTAGAGAAAAATGCCCGTCGCTTGATTGATTTTATGCTGGATTCATCCGCTCATGAGTTGGTCTATAACGGTATTTTCCGGAAAAATAAGGGGTTTTTAAAATCAGACACGACGAAGTTTCTCCAGGATTTCATTCCCGTGAAGCTTGCGCTCGGTTGTATGTTCTGGAACCAGTGCTGTGAAGTGCACGGGCTTGAGGCGAAGGAGATCAAGAACCTTTATTTTCTTGAGGTGATGAAACGCTTTGAAACGCCCCAGTCGGTGGATGTGGCTACGCGATTCAGCGAATGTCTTTATGCAGTGAATGCCCGGCCTGAGGAATCGCCCGTGCTTTCCGCCACGTCGCACCTGTTTGGGAAGCTCGGCCTGAAGTGTGCCGAGGGTGAGGAGGGCACGGCGGCGATCTCGGAGGCGTTTCTTTTTGCGATGGAAGTGAACGAAGCCCTCAAGAACGCTTTTGAGAATGAGTTTGACGATCTTTTTTATGCTAACGAAAGTTTTTATGTTCCCGAGTCCGAACAGAAAGGCAGGTTATGAGCGCGAAGATTCACAGGTTTAATATGGTCTGGATCGATATGGAGATGACGGGGCTGGATCCCGCGAAAGACCGGATCATCGAGATTGCCTCGATTGTCACGGACGGTCAGCTGAATATCCTGGCGGAGGGACCGAACCTGGTCATTCATCAGCCGGAGCGCCTGATCCGGGGGATGGACCAGTGGAATCAGGAGCATCACTCGAAGTCGGGTCTGATCGATGATGTGAAAAGTTCGACCGTGACCGTCAAGGCGGCTGAAGAGATGACGCTTGAGTTTTTGAAGGAATACTGTAAGCCCAAAAAGGCGCCTCTTTGCGGAAACTCCATTCATCATGACCGGAGGTTCCTGGCCCGCGACATGCCTGCGATTGATGATTATCTGCATTATCGTCACGTGGACGTCAGCACGATCAAGGCGCTGATCGCCCGATGGTATCCGAAAGACAAGGAGCCGCCGAAAGGGAAATCGCACCGGGCACTTTCGGATATTCGTGAGTCGATCGAAGAACTTCGCTTTTATCGCGAACGTTATTTTAAATGAGTCGGGATAACTTTTATCACCTTTTCACCAACCCTGTTTTAACCTTTCTTAAAAGGAGGAAGTATGGAGAGCTATAAAAATATGATCATCGCAGGAATTATTGCGATGGCCTTGATTGTCAGTGCGGTGATGATCCAATCCGGAATGGTGCAATCTGCCAAGGTGAACCCGGCGGAGGCCTATACGCTTTACGGATACGAAGGTGCTCTTTACCGGCTCAACACAACCAACGGACGGCTGGACGTTTTGGTCCCGAGCAATGAAGCTGCGCTCTTGTTTCCGATTGGGCAGTTTCAGTTGCCGCGTGCGGACGCGAAACTGACGGATCAGGAAAAGACAAGTTTATCGACGAATATTCGCACGATCGCTCAGTACATTCAAGGGGAGCGCGCTCGCAATTTAGGGATTTCCCAGGACGGGGCCAAGCCGGTTCAGTCATAAACGGCAGAAGACTGCAACGGAGTTTCATGAAAAAAAAGGCTACGTCGGATCTTCAAAATATCATCGCGATTGTCTATGATTTTGACGGGACCCTTGCGCCCGGCAATATGCAGGAAGAGACTATCTTCCGGGAATACGGCATCGATAAACGGAAGTTCTGGGCGAAATCCAGAGCGTTGGTCCGTCAAAAAGGATATGAATCGACTCTCGCTTACCTCCGCCTTCTGATTTCGGATCCGGCATTTAAGGACCGGCCGCTTGATCGGCGCACCCTGAAAAAACTGGCAAGGCAACTTCCGTATTACCCGGGGGTTGCCGAAGGTTATTTCAGGGAGCTGGCATCCTTTATGAACAAGATTCCGGAAGTTCGGGAGTGGGGGATCGCGGTTGAGCATTACATCATTTCAAGTGGTCTGAGCGAACTGCTTGACGGTGCCAGTATCCGGAAGTATTTCAAAAAAATCTACGCTTGTGAATATGATTATGAAAACGGCCGGCCGGTTTTTCCGAAGCTCGTTATCAACGATACCAACAAGACCCAGTTTCTTTTCAGGATCAATAAGGGAAAACTCGAGACGAGCGAGAGCATCAATCAGCACATGCCGGCCCGGAAACGCCGGATCCCGTTTGCTAACATGATTTACGTTGGTGACGGGATCACGGATGTGCCGTCCATGACGGTCATGAACAAAAGCGGCGGTCATGCGATTGCGGTCTATAACCCGAATGGAAAAGTTCCGCGGGAAGTTAAAAAAATGATTGCTGAAAAAAGGGCGGAACATTTTGCTCCGGCTGATTTCCGTCGGGGGTCCCTCCTGACCAAAATCCTTCACCGGACCCTCAAACAGATCATTCACTCCATCTCATTCCGCCTTTCCTCCCGGCGGTCGTCCGACTGGGTGCGGCGCCACTGGTAGAGTCCTACAAGCAACCGGTCCGGTTCGCTCCGCTCAGTGACAAGAATCGTAGGACTCGACGAGGGTGATAATTTCGTCCAGGGACTGACTGCGGTTGATTTTTTCTCGGAGGCGGGACGCGCCGGGAAGCCCTTTAAAATACCAGCTGGCGATGTGGCGCGCTTTGAGATGCGCGACTTTTTCCCCGTCGAATCGCGCGTTGAGGTGGAGGTGTTCCCGGACCGTGTGCTTGATTTCGGTCAAAGACGGACGGTGAGTTTTTTTGTGTCCGAATGCCGACCGGATGTTTTCGTAAATCCACGGATTTCCGAGCGCGCCGCGGCCAATCGCGATCCCGTCACAGCCGGTGTCTTTTTTTATTCGGCACGCGTCGCGGGCCGTAAAGATGTCGCCGTTGCCGAAGACCGGGATTAGAACCGCCTTCTTGATTATTTTGATCACGCTCCAGTCGGCTTTTCCGGAATATCCCTGGGCCCGGGTTCGTCCGTGAACGGTGACGGCAGAAAGCCCACAGGCCTCGGCGAGTTGGGCGAGGTGAACGGCTTCTTTCCCGCTGGAATCGGTAAATCCAATCCGCATTTTGACCGTGACGGGTACTTTGTGAACGGCGTGCATGACGGATGAAAAAACTTTTTGGGCCCGTTTCGGATCCTTCATTAAAGCGGAACCGGCGTTCTGACCTGTAATTTTCGGGACCGGACAGCCGCAGTTGATGTCGATCAGGGCAAAACCCATCGGTTCCAGAATTTCTGCGGCCTTTGCCATGGTCTCGGGATTGGCACCGACGATCTGGCAACCGGTCGGCTGGTCGTCCGGCGAGCGGAGTAAAAGGGAGCGGGTTTTTTTGTGTGCCCGGACAAGCGCTTCGGCCGATATCATTTCGGTCATGGCGAGTTCCAGTCCGTGCCGGCGGGCGATTACCCGGAAGGCGAGGTCGGTGCATCCTGCCATCGGGGATTGCATGACCGGATTTTTCAGATGAAGATTTTTGATTGTGAGCATGTTCGTTCCTTAAGAGAAAAAGTATTTTGCTAAGAACAGGATCAGATCCGCCGTTGGTTCAATCGGGTGATCATTGTCTGCACCTTGTTTTCCCTCTTTGTGAAAGAGAGGAAATAGCACTCGGCCCCGGTGAACAGTGTATCAGGTTGTTGACTCCTTAGAGTGTTTTTCCAGAGGGTGGGTCGGGAAAACTTTCCGGATCCTCAGGTAGCTATGGAATTATTAAAGTGAAGCGGTATAATACCGTATCTTTTTCCTAAGGGCAAAATCTCAAATTGAAGGTGGCGCGATGAATTTTGATGAAATGAAGAGCATGTCAATTAATGACAACTGGTGTGTGATTATCCAATCTTATCCTTCTAAACTTAAAAAGGATCTGGTTCAACGGGTAAGCGAAATTTTTGCTTTGGAAAAAAAGGACGCCAAGCAGGCGATCAGTAATACCCCTCTGATCCTTATTGACGGACTGTCGTTTGCGATGGCGGCAAGTATCAAGAATTTCTTCTCCCGGCTGGGAGCTACGGTTGAGACCACCAATCACGATATGATTAAAAAAAATTGTTTCCAGGTGATGTGGCCCGAGGTACCGGATCTTTCTTTTTTCTTAAAAGATGAGACCTCGGCGCCTCAATCGGCAGAACCTCCCAAAGAACAGTCTGACGAAAAGAAATCCGGAAAGCCGAAATCAAAATCTCCCTTTTCCTTTTTAAAACAGTCACAAACGAAGAAACCGGAGCCAGAATCCTCGGGACCAGAGTCCGGTGATGTCGAAATGCCACAGCCGAAGTCGCAGGAACCGGAATCCGGGGAGTTGGTTGCTCTGGAACCGGAATCTCAAAGACTGCCTTTGGGAAATGGTTCTGCCCCGGTGCCGTCCGGATCAACCGGAGAGCCGGAAGCTGAAAAACCAGCCGTTTCCCGCTCTGGCGGAGAAGAAACTCCGACGGCTGATCCGGGTGTCTGGGAAAGAAAGGCGAAAGAACTGTCCGAACGATTGGCGAAAATCCAGGATGAAAAGCAAAAAAATTCGGTCGATTCTTCCATGGGGTTGAGTGAGATTAAATCGAAACTCAAAGAACGTTTGATGGCTGAGCACGCCAAAAACGAGCAAGAGGTGAAGGACACGGACTCTCCGCAGGAGACCCCGGCGGATAAGTCAACGGGTGAGACCGAGGATCTGCCAGAACCTAGTGAGCAGAACCAGGCTCTTTCCCGGAGGGTTCAGGATCTGGAAGAGGAGCTTCGTCAGAAAGATATCGAACTGGGCGAAACAGACAGTATCCGTGACCGGTGTCAGACCCTTGAGTCGAAAATCAAGGAGCTTGAAGCGCAACGTGAACAGGCGATGAGCTCGGTGGATGGTGAACTTCAGAATTTGAACGGGCAAAGACAGTCGCTTGAGGGGAAAATCGCAGACCTTGAGGCCCAGTTGACGCAGGCCCGCGCCGCTCAAACTCAGTCCGAAAATAGTTCTGCTGATTTTTCCCGCGAAAAATCTGAGTGGGCAGCGAAAATCAGTGATTTGGAAAATCAGATCCAGGAGAAATCCGGAAAGCTTCAAGAGAGCGAAAATCATTGCACGACCCTCCAGGCGCAAGTGGACGAATTGACCGGTAAGGCGGCGGAGTTGAATGATCTTGCCCAACGACGTCAGTCGGAGTGGAATGAACAAATACGGCAGAACGAGTTGGCGGCGCAAACTGCTAAAAATGAGTTAGCCCGGTTAGCGCAGGAACTGGAAACTGAGCGAGGAACACGCCAGACCCAGTCAGCGGAGTTTAACGAGAAAATAGGGGGTCTTGAGGTTCAGGTCAGAAATCAACAACAGGCGTTGGATGATGCGACCCGCGTGGCAGAAGAATTGAAAACGAAGGAAGCCGAGCTTCTTCAGAAAGTGGAAAGTGGGGAGCAGGAGTTAGGTATGACTCGGGATCTTTTGAACGCTCGGGAACAAGCGCTTCGGGATAGGGACCAGATTCTTGAAGGTCTCGAAAAGAAACTGGAAGATTTGATTCGCGAGCATCAAGAAGTTGAAAAGATAAGAGAGGAAAACGCCCGATTCAACGAGGATCGTGCAGCTCTTGTCCAGAAATTTGAGGGACAGCTTGCCGAACAGGAAAGTAAACTGGCTAAAATGCAAGAGGATTTTAGAAGAACGCGCAGTCGGACGGAGAGAAAATTAACGGCCGCGAACCGGGAACTGGGCGAGTGGGTGCGGGGGGTTGACGCCCTTCGCGGCGGGTTACAGAAATTGATCATGTTTCTTGCTTCCGATATGACCAGCCTTGAGCCGGAGAAAAGGATCGCGTCGGCGCGATCCATTTCCGCAAGACCTGATAGTGCCCCAGGGGGCACGCCGTCCCAGGAAAAATGAGGGCGGTGACGGCTGACCAAATGCGATGGATCGACCGCCAGTCGGCGGAGTGCTTTGGTATAGACAGTTGTCAGTTGATGGAAAATGCGGGTCGTGCGGTGGCGGATCTTGTGGCGGGTGATTTTCAGCCGTGCACGGTTCTTGTTGTTGCCGGAAAAGGAAATAATACCGGGGACGGTTTCGTCGCGGCCCGGTACTTGTCGCAAAAAGGGTTTCAGGTTGGGGTGCTACTTCTGACGAATCCCGAACTTCTCTCCAAAGTTTCTGCCATAAATTATCAATTACTCACGAATTGCCCGGTCTATTTTCGCCAAGCCCAAGGGACCGAAACGGGTCAGGAACTTTCTGCGCTATTGAGCTCCGCGGTTCTGCTGATAGATGCCATTTGGGGGGGCGGGTTCAGAGGCCGGGTGGAAGGATTTTACGCCAGAGTGATTCGAGCGATGAATGAGTCCGGACGGAAAATCTACAGTATCGATATTCCGTCAGGACTTCACGCCGATACAGGGAAAGTTTGCGAGGTTGCGGTCAAGGCCGCTGTGACCCTTGCGCTGGGGCTTCCCAAGGCGGGTTTTTATCTGGAAGAGGGGCCGTTTTATTCGGGGGATGTGCGGATCGTTTCAATCGGTCATCCTGAGAGTCTGCTTCAGCCGTTTTTGAACTAAATATAGATTTCAGAATGAGATAGGTCGTCCTGAAACGGGGTATACTCCTTGACATTGAACTGCCTTTTTGATAAAAAATCTCACTCTTTTTTCGATCTTCACCGCGAGGAACCATAAAACGTGCAATACTACCGAAGATTTCCTGACTGGTTACGACGAACGCTTCCTGAAAACTCAACCGCTCGGACACACGCTATTCTTCGAAAGTTTCAACTGAACACGGTCTGTAAATCTGCGATGTGCCCCAATATGCAGGAGTGTTACTCCAAGAACACCGCCACTTTTATGATTCTTGGCAAGGTCTGTACGCGGCATTGTGGTTTTTGCGGAGTGGAAAGCAAGAGTCTGGGGGAGGTGATTCGCTCGGATGAGCCCGAATGTGTCGCTTTTGCGGCCCAGGAACTCGGACTTAAATATATCGTGATTACTTCGGTAACTCGGGATGATCTCGACGATGAAGGGGCGGGGCATTATGCGGCCACGGTTCGGGCGATTAAAACCATGATCCCGGGTTCTCGTGTTGAAACATTAACGCCTGATTTTCACGCCAGGGAAGATTTGATCGCCAGTGTGATGGAGGCGGGGACGGATGTGTTTAACCATAATTTGGAAACGGTCGAAAGGTTGCAAAGAATTGTTCGACCCCAGGCTGATTACCGTCGTTCCCTGACCGTCCTGGAAACGGCGAAACGGGTTTCCCCGGATATCGTGACCAAAAGCGGTTTGATGCTCGGACTTGGTGAAACGGAATCGGAGGTTTTTGAGGCGGGACGGCATTTGCTTTCCGCTGGTGTCAGTGTTTTGACTCTGGGACAGTATCTGAGGCCGACGCTTCGTCATCTGGAAGTGAAGGAATATATACCGCCGAGAAGATTTGAAGATCTGGCGAATCGGCTGGAGGCGATGGGTTTTCAGAAGGTGGTGGCCGGGCCTTATGTGAGAAGTTCTTATCGTGCGTTAGAAACTTATACCCATCTTCCCGCTGAACAAACGGGCTGTCCGGAGCGCGCAGAACACGACGGAACTTTGGTGAGAGGTGAAAAAAATGCGTGAAGTGCTGGCCAAGGGTTTAGCGAAACATATTGAAGACGCGGTCATCAAGCGTTGGTATTTTGAGGAAGGCGATGCTGTTACTAAGGGAGATGATCTCCTGGAGCTGGTGGCGGGGGACGAATCGGTTGTCATCATCACGGTGCCGGCCACGGGGATTCTTGCGGAGGTTTTTTTTGATAAGGGGGAAACGGTCCAGCGTGATGAGTCTCTTTGTTTGATCGATGACGAAGAAACGAGGCTTCAGGAAGACGACGAAGATGAGGGGGCAGAGGATGGAGACTCAGAACCGGATTTAGATGAATCGGAAGATGATTTTTAAAACATTCTAAAACAGGGGCGAATGAACGCTAGAGTCAGGCGCTGGTTTGCGGATCAAGGCGTCAATTTTTCGGGCGGCATTTGAAGGATATAATGTCAGAAATTCTTAAGTTGAAAAGTCCTGCCGAATTTATCGGTAAACAAGGGAACGGAGTGATCAGCTTCGGGTCCGGCCAGCCGGATCTTCCGCCGCCTCCCGAGGTTTTTCAGGGGATCAATTTAAAAAGGGATCTGCGGTACGGACTGATTCAGGGGGAACTGGAACTGAGAGAAGCCCTGGCCCGCGAATATCCTGGCTCCACCGCGAACAACTTTGTGATTACGAATGGGGCCTCCGAGGCGCTGGATCTTATCTTCCGGAGTTGGGGAAAGGGTGGAAAAGTTCTTTTGCCGCGTCCTTACTATTATTCCTATCCTCCCATTATCGAAATGGCGGGTATGGAGCCGGTCTTTACCGACCAGGTGGAAGGCAGGATTGATCTTGAGGATTTTAAAAAAAAGATTGTGGGATGCAAAGCGGTGCTGATTAACTCGCCTTCCAATCCGACGGGGCGGGTCGAATCGATCGAGACCCTTAAGGAAATTGAGCGTCTGACCCAGCGTCTCGGGGTTTATGTGGTTTCTGACGAGGTCTATAAAGATCTGATCTACGAACGTGAAAATTATCACATCCAGGGCGATCATGTGATTACGGTGAACTCTTTTTCCAAGACCTACTGCATGTGCGGAGTTCGAGTGGGGTATTTGTGGAGTTCGGACAAGAAAATCGTTGAAGATGTTTGTGAGGAAAAAACTCACACCTCGATGAATACCAATCTTGTGGGACAGGATATGGCCCTCCACGCGATGAAGACCCCTAAGGATTACATCACGAAGCAACAACGGATCTGGCGCGAGAGGCGTGATTTTATTTATCAGGGGCTGACGAGCCTGGGGTTTGATCTCTGGAAACCGGAAGGGGCCTTTTATGTACTGCCACGATGTCGCAATGCCCGCAAGTTCCTGAGCGTCCTTTTTCAGGAATACAAGGTGATTACTTATCTCGGGGAATGGTTCGGTGCCCCTGAGCGGTTGCGTTTTAGCTACGCCCTGGATATTAAAGAAATGGAGGAAGGACTCAACCGGATACGAGACGCGATGAAAAAAGTGAGCGTTCTGTGATTCTCCGGTTGCGATCCCTCTGAGAATTGCTCCCATGTCATTTACTGCCAAGAATCCTATAGGGGTTTTCGATTCCGGTCTCGGCGGGCTTACGGTGGTTCGGCAAATCCGCCGGATTCTTCCTGCTGAAGAGGTTCTTTATCTGGGGGATTTGGCCCATCTTCCTTACGGAACGAAATCTGAGTCGGAAATACGGCGACGTTCGGAACAGTGCGCCCGATTTTTGCTGAAGCAGGGGATCAAGGCCTTGGTGATCGCTTGTAATTCAGCCTCGAGTGTCGCCTTCGCAAGGTTGCGGAAGACCCTTCCGGTCCCGGTGCTGGACGTGATTACGCCCGCCGTCGAATCCGCTGTATCGGCAACCCGCAATTATCGAATTGGTGTGATCGCCACTTACGCAACGATTGAAAGCGGAAGTTACACGAGAATTCTCCGTAAGAAATGTCCCGATGCGGAATTTTTTATGAAACCCTGTCCGTTGTTTGTGCCGCTTGCGGAGGAAGGCTGGCTGGATGATGCCATTGCTACACAGACCGCCCGAAAGTATCTTTTACCGATCAAGAAAAAAGCGATCGACACATTAATTCTCGGGTGTACGCATTATCCCCTGCTTCAGGGAGTTATCTCCCGGGTGATGGGGCGTTCGATTTCCCTGATTGATTCTGCGATACCGACTGCCCTCAAGCTCAAGGCCTTGCTCACGAAAAGGAAGATGATTTGCGACGAAAGTCGGCAAGCACGGCTTAAAATCTTTATCACAGATTATGTCAGAAATTTCACAAGGATTGGCGAGGCGTTTTTGGGAGAAACGCTTGAACATGTGAGGAGAGTAATGATTTCATGAAGAAAGCTATTTGTCTTCTTTCCGGCGGAATGGATTCGACCGTGTGTCTTTATTTTGCCCGCCGGGAAGGGTTTGCGCCCGTGGCCGTTTCGTTTGACTACGGACAACGCCATGAAAAAGAAATATTCTCAGCACAGCAAATCACGACAGCCCTTCAGATTCCTCATCACGTGATCCGTCTTACATTGCCCTGGAAGGGAAGTTCTTTGCTTCAACACGACGACAAGGTCCCCCACGGTCGACATCCGGAGCAGATGACGAAAAAAATCCCGACGACTTATGTCCCCGCACGGAATGCTATTTTTTTGTCATTTGCGTTTTCCTGTGCCGAGGCTGAAAAAGCGGAAGTGGTTTTCTTTGGAGCCAATGCGCTTGATTACAGCGGGTATCCCGATTGCCGGCAAGAATTTATTGCGGCGTTTGCGGAGGCCCTGAGGCAGGGGACGCAAACCGGTGTGGAAGGAAAGGCGGTCCGTATTATGGCGCCACTACTCCATCTTTCAAAAAAGGAAATTGTTTTGCTCGGAAAGGAACTGGAGGTTCCGTTTGAACTAACCTGGACTTGTTATGAAGGAAATAACCGCCCCTGTGGTACCTGCGATGCCTGTGTGTTACGTGCCAAGGGATTCTATGAAGCCGGGATCGATGACCCCCTGGTCGGCCATGCCGGACTTTTCTGAAGAAAAGGGCGCCTTGATCAGTGAAATCTTTTCTTCCATCCAGGGAGAAGGGATGCACATGGGGGAACGTCACCTTTTCATTCGATTCGCATCCTGTAATGTCCGGTGTGGCTATTGTGATGAGGCTGGAAAACCCTCGCGGATCATGACGGTGGAAGAGGTTTTAAATGAAGTGATCCGTCTGGACCGACGGGAGGGGCCGCATCGATTTATTGCCTTGACGGGGGGAGAACCGCTACTTGAACCCGAATTCCTGAAACGATTGATCGCGAAGCTCAAGGGAAATCAATATCGCATTCTCTTGGAGACCAACGGGATTGAATGGCGAGCGCTGACTGAAGTTCTGGAGAGTTGCGATTCGGTGTCCATGGATATGAAGCTTGCGAGTGTCGGCGGGCACCGGGATTATTTCAAAGAGCATGGCCATTTTCTCGCGGCTTCAAAAAAGAAAGAAATGTGCATCAAAATTGTCGTATCGAAGGACGTGTGCCTTGCGGAATTTCAACGGCACCTTGACCTGATTGCGGATACGGATCCGGAAATTCCGGTTTTTATTCAATCAGTCTGGCAGGAAAAACAAAAGAATGGGGAGTTTCTGGCCGGGTTGATTGACCGGGCGCGGCATAGATTGAGGGATGTCCGTTTGGGATTTCAGTTACACAAGTTGCTTCACATGAGATAACATTTGTTAAAACAGTCTCCACAAAAACTTATGCTAACCTGTTTATCCCGGTTGGGCTAAACAAGCATC
>CAYULU010000019.1:0-8939 GCA_964445745.1 uncultured bacterium
CCGGAAAAATACAAAGATACCCGGATCATTTTTAAAGATTACGAAACTGCTAACTGGGAATACGACCCAATTGCAAAGGCCTATTTCTGGCACCGGTTTTATTCACACCAGCCAGACCTGAATTTTGATCATCCTGCGGTTCGAAAATCGATGTTGGGTGTCCTGGATTTTTGGCTCGGGATGGGAGTGGATGGCCTTCGGCTTGATGCGGTTCCGTATCTTTTTGAGCGCGAAGGAACCAGTTGTGAGAATCTATCCGAAACGCATCAGTTTCTTAAGGATTTACGGAAGCACGTGGACCGGAAGTTTAAAAACCGGATGTTGCTTGCTGAAGCCAATCAGTGGCCCGAGGATGCGGTTGCGTATTTTGGCCGGGGTGATGAATGCCATATGGCTTTTCACTTTCCCATAATGCCGCGGCTTTTTATGGCAATTCACATGGAAGATCGTTTTCCGATCGTCGACATTCTCCAGCAAACCCCGGGGATTCCGGACCCTTGCCAATGGGCGATCTTTCTCCGAAACCACGACGAGTTGACTCTTGAAATGGTGACGGATGAAGAGCGTGACTACATGTACCGTGTCTATGCCAACGATCCCAAGGCCAGAATTAATCTCGGGATCCGTCGGAGGCTTGCCCCTTTGTTAGGGAACCACCGGCGCAAAATTGAGTTGATGAATGGACTTCTTTTCTCGCTCCCTGGAACTCCTGTGATTTATTACGGAGATGAGCTGGGGATGGGCGATAATATCCATCTCGGGGATCGAAACGGTGTTCGGACCCCTATGCAGTGGAGTGCCGACCGAAACGCCGGATTTTCACGTGCCAATCCCCAAAAACTTTACCTGCCCGTCATTATCGATCCGGAATATAACTACGAGACTGTCAACGTGGATGCCCAGCAGAGTAATACACACTCGTTGCTCTGGTGGATGAAACGGCTGATTGCCCTTCGGAAGCGGTACAAGGCTTTCAGCCGGGGATCGATCGAGTTCCTGCCCCCTGAAAACGGGAAAGTGCTGGTGTTTATCCGCAAGTACCGGGATGAGCAAATTCTCGTCATTGCCAATCTTTCAAGATTCGTTCAATGTGTTGAAATCGATCTTTCGGCTTATAAAGGAATGGTCCCGGTTGAAATGTTCGGGCGCAATGAATTTCCTCCCATTGGAGAACTTCCTTACTTTGTGACTCTCGGACCTCACTCTTTTTATTGGTTCAGTCTCGAACAGGCCCCCCAAGTTCAACCGCCGATCATTTCGACCCGGCCTCCGGAACTCAAAAAGATTGTTGTGAAAGATCACTGGATCCGTGTGTTCAAGGGAGATTCAAAAACGCATTTGGAGTTGTTGCTTCCGGACTATATCCGAACCTGTCGCTGGTTTGCCGGCAAGGCCCGAAAACTAAAACGTGTCCAGATAACGGAGACAGTGACAGTGCCATGTCTCGCAGGTGATTCATTTCTCGTGTTTCTCAAGGTAGAGTATGCAGAAGGTGAGGCGGAACACTATTTGCTTCCCGTGGCATATGCATCAGGATCTCGGGCAGGTGAAATCCAGACCCAGTTCCCGCTGTCCCGGATTGCTCAAGTTGAAGTCAAGGACAGTAGCGGGATCACGGAAGGTGTCCTTTATGAGGCCATTGTCGACCGGGCTTTTACATCGGCGCTCCTCGACGGCATTCATCGCCGCCGCCGATTTAAGGGAACACAGGGGGTCATCCAGGGGACGCCCATGGCAGAGCTCAAGAAGTTGTGGCCAGCAGATACGTCTTTACGCGAATCCTCCCTGATGAAAGCGGAACAGAGTAACACGTCTATTATTTACGGAGGACGGATGGTCCTGAAGCTTTTCCGGAAGATAGAAGAAGGAATCAATCCGGATTTTGAAATAGGCCGTTATCTCACCGAAAATACAGATTTTGTTAATATCCCCAGGATGCTCGGTTCTTTGGAGTATGGCCGTGGTCGAGGTTCTCATGCGACAATCGGCGTACTTCAGGAGTTTGTTAAAAATCAGGGGGATGCGTGGCAATACACGCTGGATGCACTCTCCAGTTATTTTGACAGAGTGCTTGCCCGTCCCGATAAATTTGAAAAAAAACAAAATTATGAAAAAAGTCTCATGGAGCTTGCGCAGGGAGAAGTGGATTCTCTCGCGACCGAATTGGTCAACCCTTATCTTGAAACTGCCCGGTTGCTTGGGAAAAGAACGGCAGAATTGCACATGGCCTTGGCGGTTGAAACCGAGGATCCTGCGTTTGCGCCAGAACCTTTCCAGGTTTTTTATCAGCGCTCGCTTTATCAATCCATGCGTAATCTGACGAATAAGGTTTTCCAGACGCTTGCGAAGAGACTTAAACATCTTCCCGCCAGCATCCAGTCCGAAGCTAAAGCGGTTCTCGAAAAACAACCCGAACTTCTCAAACGATACCAGCTTTTTTTGAATACAAAAATCTCCTCGGTCAAAATCCGGCATCATGGAGATCTTCATCTGGGACAAATTCTTTACACCGGTAAGGATTTTGTCTTCATCGATTTCGAGGGGGAACCGATGCGTTCTGTCCAGGAACGGAAGTCGAAATGGTCGCCCCTTCGCGATGTCGCGGGGATTTTACGGTCATTCCACTATGCCGCTTACACGGTCCTCGCACAAAAAACTTCGGAAAAAATCGTCCGTCCTGAGGATGTCCCCGCGGTTGAATCCTGGGCGTGCTTCTGGTATGTGTGGGTGTCGTCGGCTTATCTGAGGGCCTATCTGGATACCGCCAGGGACGCTTCGTTTATTCCGCGAAGCAAAGAGGAAACGGCCGCGTTGCTTGACATCTTTATCCTGGAAAAGGCTGTTTATGAACTTAATTATGAGCTGAATAATCGTCCCGAGTGGATGTCCATTCCCATGAAGGGCATTACGCGAATTTTGGAAAAGAAGGTGTAGCTCGGTGGGCGACGGTTATCCTGCGTGTGGCGCTAATCTTGAAAGGGATGGAGCCACCTCATTTGTTGTATGGGCCCCGCGGTGTAAAAAAATCGAACTTCATCTTGTCAATCTCGACGGTTCTCGATTTGTTGAAATGCACAAGGATTCTCTGGGTTACTTCAGGGTCCGCGTGCCCGGAGTTCGGGCGGGGGATCGCTATTTTTTTCGTCTTAACGGAGTCGAGGATCGCCCGGATCCAGCTTCCCGGTACCAGCCTGAAGGGGTTCATGGGCCTTCCTGCGTGGTTGATACGGCGGCTTTCTCCTGGACGGATCGGACATGGAAGGGCATTTCGTTCAAGGATCTCATTTTTTATGAGCTGCATATCGGAACTTTCACACCTGAAGGAACTTTTCAATCCGCTATCCAGAAACTTCCCTATTTAAAAAGGCTTGGGATCACCTGTGTTGAAATCATGCCGGTTGCTCAGTTTCCGGGTTCCCGAAACTGGGGTTATGATGGTGTCGCTCTTTACGCGGTGCAGAATAGTTACGGGGGACCGGAAGGATTCAAGAAATTTGTGGATGCGTGTCATCGCGAAGGACTGGCCGTTTGTCTCGATGTGGTGTACAACCACCTGGGACCTGAAGGAAATTACCTGCACGGATACGGGCCTTATTTTACAAAAAAATACCATACGCCTTGGGGCGATGCCCTCAATTATGATGATCAAGATTGCAAACCGGTTCGCCAATTTGTGATGGGAAATGCCCTCTATTGGGTTTCTGAATATCATGTCGATTGCCTGCGGCTGGACGCCATTCACGGCATTTTCGACTCAAGTCCGACTCATATTCTTCGTGACCTCAATGAGCGAGTCGAATCTCTGGCCCAGGTGTTGGGCCGGGAGGTATATGTTATTGCGGAGAGTGATCTCAACGATTCCCGGGTGATCCGTCCGTACCACGAGAAAGGTTATGGCCTTGCGGGACAGTGGAGCGATGATTTTCATCATGCCCTCCATGGGTGCCTGACGGGAGAGCGGGGCGGTTATTATTCAGATTTTTCCGGTGTGGCGGATATTGCCAAAGCGTTAAGCGATGGATTTGTTTATGACGGACGATACTCTGCGTTTCGTCAAAGGATTCACGGTAACCCCGTTAAGGATCTCGACCCTCGGAAACTTGTCGTCTGCGTTCAAAATCATGACCAGGTCGGGAACCGCGCTTGGGGTGACCGGCTATCCACATTGACGGATGTTGAGCGGGAGAAAATCGCGGCGGTTCTGTTAATCCTTTCACCGAATACGCCGCTTCTTTTTATGGGCCAGGAATACGGTGAAAAAGCCCCGTTTCAGTATTTTATCGATCATGGTGATCCCGATCTTGTTCGTGCCGTCAGGGAGGGGCGAACCAGGGAGTTTGCCTCATTCGGTTGGAAGGAAATACCCGCTCCGGAAGGTGAAAAAACCTTTTTCGATTCCCGACTGACATGGGAAGACCGAGAGGGAACGCATGCCGAAATCTGGCATCTTTATCAGACCCTCATAGCCCTTCGGAAGGAGCGTCTTGACCGGAGTCGGCTGAGTGGGGTTTATTTTGATGAAAAAAATCAGTGGCTCGCATTTGAATATGACGAAGGGATGAAAGTACTGGTTTCCTTTCTGGATCGTCCCCAAGAAGTTGTCTTGCCTTTTCACACCGGAGTTTCCAGGGAAATACTGAATACTCGCCGTTTGGGTACCTGCGGATGTGCGTGTGAAATTGGGAAGGATGGAAAAATCCTTCGCTTGCCTTCCCGTTGCGCCTGGGTCGGGGAATAGAGCGTGATGATTTATCTGGCGTCCCAGTCGGCGCGAAGAAAAGAAATTTTAAGGAGTATGAAAATAAGATTTCGCGTTGTCCCCAGTTTTTATCAAGAGCGTCTTATCCCGGGATACGCGCCTCGGGATCTTGTTGTAAAACACGCGGAGGGGAAGGCCCTCCACGCAAAGGTCCCACGGACCGCTCGGTATGTTTTGGCTGCCGACACTCTGGTCTGGCGTAAAAAGTTTTACGGGAAACCCAAGAGTTTGCGTGAGTCTCACAAGATGCTCCGCGCTCTTTCGGGGAGAGTCCATGAAGTCTACACAGGGGTTGTCTTGTGGGATCGTGTCCGGGGACGTCTGATGAAAGGTGTTTCGTGTACCCGGGTTCGATTTAAAAAACTCACAAGCGCGCAGATCGATAACTATTTGCGGGCCATTCAGCCTCTCGATAAAGCTGGGGCCTACGCGATTCAGGAAGGCCCCAGAATTGTCGCAAGGATCCAGGGATCGTATTCGAATGTGGTGGGTCTCCCGCGAGAACTTGTGCGGCGTCTTCTAAGGAAAATTTCGTAATGAATTTTATCCAAGGAAACAGAAACGATGAAACCATGTTCCATATGAGGAGCGCTTCGTGGTTCGGGGTGATTGCGATCGGTATCGGGATCTTGGCATTGATCATGGGTTCGGCTTTTGCCTCCGATGACAAGGAACCGGACGACTATCGATTGCTCAAGGAGATTATCCTGATTGAGTTTGCCGATGCAAAGCCGCATGAGTCCGGGTCGGTGATCCCGGGTGTTATGACCCGGATTGATTCTCAGGAAAATGTAATGGCTTTAACCTTTAACATCAACACAAGCGAATCGATACCCCTTGATGCAGGGTTGCTCGATTTCCTCCGTAAGGAGAATATCCCCGCGGTTTTTTTTGTGAGCGGAAAGTGGATTGAAAAGAATCCGGAATGGATCAAGCAAATAGGTTCCAATGAGTTGTTCGAAATTGGCAGTCTCGGCCTCGAAGGGAAAGCGTGTACGGTGACCGGAGCAAATGTCCCGCAGGAGCTATCGGCCGCGCAAAGTGTCGAGGAGCTTTTTATCGAGATTGAGAAAAACGCCCGAAAGATTGAACTCTTGACGGGAACCCTGCCCCGTTTTATTCGCTCGCCTTCTTCGTATTACGATGATGTAGCCGTCAGGGTGGTCCGGGCGATGGGGTATGAAGTGATCGGCTCGATGATCCCGGATCCCCATTCAGGGAATCCTTCGAAGGCCGAAGAAATCCTTCCGGCGCGTTCGGGTGCTATCGTCGCGATGACGCTGGAAGACTCGGGAATTCAGGCCGCGATCGCGCTCCGGAAAACTGTTCCGCAGTTAAAATCCAAAGGGTTTCGATTTGTTAAACTGGGCGATTGTTCGCTCGGATAGAGATCATGACCGAACCGGTTTCTCACCCCCCTGCGAATCTCAGTGAGTTTAGCATGGTTGCGCGGAATGCGTCGCGCCAGGTTAAGGATCAGATCCAACGTTTTTTTGAGGACGCAGGAATTCCTTCGGTGGGACTGGTTCTCTGGGATTATAAGAAATATTTCCGAGTCAGTGCTTACGCGTTAACGACGAAACAAAGACAACAGATCATGAAGGCCGCAAAGCGTTCTCACCTTCACGGACTTTGCGTCCAGGGGAAATGGCTAAGACCGAAAGACTGGTTTTATAAATGGCAGGAAAGTTATCGGAAGATGCCTGTGGGAAAGAAGTTTCTGATTATTCCCGCCTGGAAAAAAATCGGAAAAACAGGAGGGGTGAGGATCCCGGTGGTTTTGGATCCCCGAAGTGCGTTTGGAACGGGCGGGCACGAAACCACTCAGCTCATGATTCGCATGATGGAAAGTCTGGAAGGGAAATTCACAAGATTTCTGGATGTCGGAGCCGGAAGCGGAGTTCTGTCGGTGATCGCTTCTAGGCTTGGCGCGGAGGAGATCCATGGATTTGATTATGATGCGATGTCGGCAAGAATTGCTAAAGAAAACTTCATGAGGAACGGGTGCCGAGGCGGGTGTTTTTTCAGGGCCAATCTCGAGAAAGTTTCCGGAGTGGGACGGTTTGATCTTGTCGGGGCCAATATGCTTTCGAAGACACTTCTGAAGTATCGAAAAAAGTTGGTTTCCCTGACATGCCCCGGCGGTTCTCTTGTTGTTTCGGGAATTTCAAAACGTCATTTTCCTGATTTCCGAAAACAGTTTTCGACGGATCATCTTCGACTGGTCCGGGTATTGAACGGGCGAAGCTGGAGCGCGGCACTTTACAGGCGAAATCAGAACCCGTCCAGCTGTCGGGGTTAAACGAGTTCCGGGGAATTCTGTTTCTTTTTCAGGTAGCCGGTCGTGATTTTTTGTGACTTGCGTATGATGTGAGCCGCAAAAACTTTTATACGCGTATTTCGTTCTTTTGCTAGAATGACGCGCCTTACTATGGGGGAGCCATGGAACATTTAAAAACAGATATGGTGGTGATGGGCGGAGGACCGGGCGGGTACGCGTCCGCTTCTTATGCGGCTTCATACGGGAAAAAGGTTGTTGTGATTGAAAAAAATGAACGTCTCGGCGGTGCCTGTCTTAATTGTGGTTGTATTCCTTCCAAGGCCCTTCTCCATGTGGCGGAAGCGGTGTACAGCGCGCAAGCGGCTGAAAAATTTGGTCTAGGATTTTCCGAACCGTCTCTGGATCTTGCGAAGTTGACCGCATGGAAATCCGAGATGATCGAAAAACTTGGGCGTGGGATGAAAGATCTTGGCGGCCGGCGCGGGATTGAGATAATTCAGGGGAACGCAACGTTTCTGGATCAGCGGACGGTTAAGGTGGCGGATAAGATCATCACTTTCGAGCACGCGATCATTGCAACCGGCTCGGTGCCGGCTTTGCCTAAATCGCTAAGGATTTCTGGCCCTCTCGTGATGACCTCAACGGAAGCACTTCAGCTTCAGGAGATTCCGCGAAGGTTGCTTGTGATCGGGGCCGGGTATATCGGGATGGAACTAGGAACTGTTTATGCGGCTCTCGGCAGTAAGGTGACGGTCGTGGAAGTCCTTCCCCACATATTGAATGGCGCGGATTCGGATCTGATCCGCTACGTTGAAGAGATTGCAAGGCGGCGTTTTGAAAAGCTCATGTTGGACACTAAAATTACGGGGCTTGAAGATTGCCAGAATCAGGTCAAAGTTGTGATCGAGACGGGAGGCAATACCACGGAAGATCTGTTTGATCGTGTGTTGGTTTCCACCGGGCGAGCCCCCCTTACGGCAGGGTTGGGGCTTGAGGAGATCGGAGTTGCGCTGGACGAGAGGGGATTTGTTCGGACGGATTCAGCTAAACGGACTTCCGTCCCCTCGATTTATGCGGTAGGGGATGTCACTGGTGGGGTCATGCTTGCTCATAAGGCCTCGTGCGATGCCCAGCTAGCGATCGACTCGATTATGGGTTTCCCAATCCCGAAATCTTTCCCGCTCATCCCGGCGGTGGTTTTTACGGATCCTGAGATTGCTTGGTGCGGGGTCACGGAAAACGAAGCTCGTGTCGCCAAGACCCCGGTTCAGGTGATTCGATTTCCCTGGACGGCATCCGGGAGGGCCGTCACGATGGATCGGACGGATGGCGTGACCAAACTTTTGATCGATCCCGCGACCGAAAAAATCATAGGGGCTGGCATTTGCGGTAAAGGTGCGGGTGAACTGATCGCGGAAGCCGTGCTAGCGATTGAAAGCGGGATGACGGCGAAGGAGTTGGGGCGCAGGGTGCATCCGCATCCGACTTTGTCCGAGACGGTGGTGGAATGCGCCGAAATGTTTTATGGCCGATCAACCAGCGCCTTTTCGCGGAAGAGAAACGGATAGGAAAATAGCGTAAAAAATCGACCCCGGCGTGATTCGAACACGCGACCCCCTGCTTAGCATCCAGCATCAAGTTACCTTGACCGCCCGTTTCAGGGTTTGCTGGCCGGACTTTCTCTTAGGCTTCTCAGCCTTGTCGTGTAAAGTCTCTACACTCCCCGGATTTTTCGGGTAGCTCGGTGTTGCCCTTGACCGCAAGGGGATTCACCGAATTAGCGACATCCACTTCACAGGTTCATTTTCCCGTAAAGGCTCCTATGACGAAGGCAGGTGCTCTATCCAACTGAGCTACGGGGTCATTTTTGCGGGGTATTTTACATCAAATCATCTTTTC
>CAYULU010000019.1:9039-31243 GCA_964445745.1 uncultured bacterium
CCAACTGAGCTACGGGGTCATTTTTGCGGGGTATTTTACATCAAATCATCTTTTCTTGATAATGAATATATCAACAATGAATATATCAACAGAGAATTTGAGGACTGCTGAAAGAATCCACAACAGTCAACCGGCGTGTTCAATAAGTTATTTGAAACCGTGAGTGAATGATTCCGAGATGCTGACTTATTCACCAGCAATGGTTTTATAAGCCCCCTTTGCGCTTTCTCACTTCTTGAAAAACAGCAGTTTGGGAATACTGGTGAAATCGCTTCTGGTATGCCAGATAGTCTAGCGGGGATCTGAGGTGAGCAATTTGCGGACAGAAGGGATTTTCGTGAGTGCGGGATTGAGAGCGGCGGCCTTTTCAAGATGCCATTTCATATCTTGGGGGCGTCCCAAGCTTTCACTTAGTCTGGCGAGGTTAACGTGGGGTGTCGGGTCGTTTGGAAAAAGTGAGAGCATGTTGTTGTAAATAGCCAGAGATTGGTCCAGCTGACCGTTTTTTTCTAAGATACTCCCCGTCCACTCGTAGGCTCGCATAAAGCGAGGATATTTCTCGATGAGATCATGGGCGGCCGCAAGCCCCTCTTGGGGAGAACCGGTTTTGACAATTAACTCAGCCCGTTTAACTCGATTTTCAAAATCTTCCGGTCGGCTTGTCAGGATTTTATCAAAAGCTTCGATTGCTTCCTTGGCTTGTCCTGCTTTAAGGAATGCGTTTGCGAGTCGAACCTGATGGTCGATATTTTGTGGTTCGAGTTCGCAAGCTTTCCTGAACGAGTTGACAGCCTCGATGAATTTTCCCGAATCCTGAGAGATCAAACCCAGGTACTCATAAGCCTCTGCCCAAGCGGGGGAAGTTATCACAACTTGGGTCAGCATTTCCCGTGCCTTTTCTTTCATACCAAGAAGGTAATAGAAAATCCCTCTAAGAAGCCGTGTCTCTGGATGGGTAGGATCAATTTTTTCTGATTCGGATAAAGCATTTTCAGCGTTTGCATAAAAACTTTTGACCAGGTAGCCTCGGGCCAGGGAATTGTAGAATGCCGGATTTTTATTTTGGGGGGGCTCCAGATTATGGATCAAGGGAAAGCTGTCGAGACGGTAAAAAAGACTCAGGAGCCTGAAGTTCTCCTTCACGGTGTCTTTGTAAAGACTACGGGGAGCAGAGAATTCCAGATAGGGATGATTGTCAGAGTTGATTCTGGCATCTTGTGCGAGGCGACGTAAAGACGGATCAAATAACCAGGCGGCTGAGAGGAATCCCGCGGGATCCTTAATTCCGTGGGCGATGAGGTCGTTACGAACCTCGGGGATCGCATAGGCATCTTCCAGATTTTTCATGTCCAAGGACAAGGGTTCAGCGGTGCCAATCAGCATGAGATCCGGGAAGTAGGAAACCCAAAGGCTGATTTCAGGGAAGACCTCGGCAAATGTGCGGACAATCATTTTAAGATCATCGGGGGACATGCTATAGGCGTGCATCCACTGACATACCACACCGCCGGGGTTGAGCCGTTTTTTCATAGTCTGGTAGTGCTCAAGCGAAAAAAGGTTGGCGACCCCCGACATCCAGGGGTTGGAAGGTTCCGAAATAATAATGTCGTATTTTTGGGGGTGGAGCAGAAGAAAATTTCGGCCGTCGTTGATATGAATGCGCAACCGCTGATCCTGAAGGACATTTCGATTTAACTGGCTGAAGAAATCTGCGGCCGCGACGACTTCCTTTTCCAGCTCCACCATGTCGATTTTCCGGACCGGATACGAGGCTACGGCAGCTGCGGTTGAGCCGCTCCCGAGCCCGATGATACAAATATCTTCAGCGCGGGGGTGGAGGGCCATGGGGAGGTGGCCGAGCAGAAACTGAGTGAAGGTATCTTGATTCGAGGCATCCACCTTACCGTTGACTGCCAGGGAAAGGTTGTCTCGGAGTTTTTTGACCGTGACGGTTGCGCTCGAACCCTCTTTGTAAAAAAGGAGGTTCTGTTCCTTCATGGAATTCAGAATTTGATTTTTAGTTAGTCCCATGGCCGAGGCGGGTCTGACGGCTAATTCACTTGCGATAAAACCTCGATCCCAGGGACGCACTCCAGTGGCTGTATAGAGAAGTAATGCGACGATGACGGCCAAGACCGTGCCCCGCTTCCACCCGAGTCGCTCTCGACTGAGGAAAAATACCAGGACACCGATCATGGAGTTAAGTCCCACGGCGAGGAATAAGGTGTGCTGTATTCCCCAAAGAGGAATGAGTAAAAAACCCGTGAGAATGGATCCCGCAATGGTTCCGACGGTGTTTGAAAAATAGGCTTCTCCAATCTCGGTTCCGAGCGGACGCGAGCGGCTCAGGATTTGAATAAAACACGTAAAGATGGCTCCGATCATGAAAGTGGGGGGGAACATCACCAGTGAACAGAGCGCGAAACGTCCGGTATTCAGGAGAAGTTCAGAACCGTGAGAAGCGGCAAAGACCCGCGCAAAGTAATAAGGCATGTCGTTAAAAATGTTAACGCCCCACAAGGCCAGGAGAGCCGTCATCAGTTGGAGAGCGGTAAAAACCCGGAGGTCGGGACGGATCCAGCGCGCGAAGATGCTGAAGGCATAACTGCCGGACGAAATGCCAAAAAGGAACGTGGCAAGCATGATTGAGAAGGCATAGACCGAGCTACCGAGCGACATGGCAAGGACACGGGTCCACGCAATTTCGTATATCATGGAAACGCCCCCCGAAATCGCAAAAACGATATACAGGATACGAAACACCGGCGATGAAAAGACGCCGGGGGATGAGACCGGGGAGTCCTTGGTCACTTTCGGGTGCGGATTGATTCCGTTGCCGGGCGTGTCAGGATTGGAAGCATTGGTATGAGTTTTCCCGTACCGGCGGCAAAAGTAAAAAATGGTGAAGTTGAGCAATCCCGTCAGGTAAACTGTCTGCCAGACCCCGAAATACTGGAGTGCGACAAAACTGCTGAAAAGAACGCCGACAACTGCGCCGAAAGTATTGAGCCCGTAAAGAAGACCGACTTGTTTGGCCACATCTTTTTTTTGGGTCACAAAATATTTGGAGAGCACCGGAAGGGTTGCCCCCATGAGAAAAGTCGGAAAGAACAGCGTTATGAAAGAGATTGAGAGTTTGAACAGGAACGCGACCGGAAAAGAGGGCGAAAAAAACCGGTAAAAAGCGATGGTTAAAAGGTCAATGAGTATCCAGATGAAGGGAGTCAGAAGGGCGTAAAGACCGATTCCAGCTTCCAGATTTGCGTACGTGCGAATGGGACATCCGCCCTTTTCAATTTTTTTGCCCCACCACAGTGCGCCAAAACCCAGACCCGCCATGTAGCCTGCCAGGACCATACTCGTTGCTATGGTGGTATTGCCGAAAATCAATCCCATGGTTCTGAGCCAGGCCACTTCGTAAATTAGACCGCAGGCCCCGGAGGTAAAAAAACAAATCAGGATTAATCTCTTGAGCATACCGGGAGACGATGCTTTGGCTGGGAACGGGAATCGGTCACAGAATTGATCTGCTTTTGTTGAAATGAATCGAATAACTTGGACCACTAAATTTTCTCTCTTGCAAGATTTAAGAGATTGGGAAAAGAACGTTGCATAAATCGACGATATCTTATGTGCCTACCCCGGTATTGTATACGAAAAAGAAAAAACAGAACTCAGACATTTTATTTAATATTTTAATATTTTATGTGTAGCCAAAATAACGAGTTTTGAGTAAAATTCCGCGTTATCGCATCGAGGAAAATTTTAAAAAGCAGGAGATGAGGTCTTAGGATTGACAGAAAGTTGAATCTGCCACGCTTTAGGATAGTGAGCCTTCCTCAGGTTTTTTTCTGTGATTGACATGTCGATGGGATTTAGATAAACCAGGTCGTCAGAGATTTTAAAGTAGATGGAGCTTTTATATGCCAGCTAAGAAAATTTTGATAGTGGACGACGAACCGGCATTTATCTCTCTCTTTAGATCTCGATTAGAGCCGGCAGGCTTTGATGTGTGCAGTGCCTCGGATGGTGAAGAAGCTCTCGCCAAGGTGGATCAGGAAAAACCAAATCTGATTATTCTGGATGTCGGGATACCCAAGATGAGCGGCTATGAAGTGATGAGGAAGATCCGCGACAATCCGGCAACGCGTCGCATTCCCTTGATTGTGGTTTCCGGAAGGACAGGTATGAAAGACTTTTTTGATGGTATTCCCGGTGTTGAATTTATGCAAAAGCCTTTCGATTTTAAATTGCTGGTAGCCCGAGTGGAAGAGATCCTCGGGGAAACAGTTGAAAAAGGTCAAGATTCCAAACGAGCTGTTTTGATCGGGGTTGAGGAGTTTATCACGAACAAGGTTCGAACCTTGCTTCATTCCCGAGGTTTTCAGGTGTTTACGGCGACGACCGAATCAGACGCCGTCAGGTTGGTGAAGAGTTTATATCCCCGGCTTCTTTGTTGTCAGTTTTGGGAGGATGAGCATATCCTGGATCCTCGCAAGATTTTGGAAGTGCTCCACTCGCATCCCTCTGCGTCCAAAACCGGGATATGTGTCTATTGCAGTGGGTCGTTGTCCTTACCGGCGATGCAGTTATTTCAACCTTCTCAGCTCCTTATTTACAAAGATAGCGAGGATCTTGTGTCCAAGATGACTTCCTTTCTGAAAAAACAGGGGTATGTTTCAGCCGCCTAAGGTAATGGCTACGGGCGATGGAGCTTGGCGATGATGGAAGAAACTCCGCTATTTTCTGTAGTGATCCCCCTTCTGAACGAATCGGACAATATAAGTCCGTTGCTAAAGGAAATAAGCAGTGTCATGAGCCGGCAGGCCTGGACCTACGAAGTCCTGCTGATTGATGACGGTAGTACTGATGCAACGCCTCAGGTTTTGAAAAAACTAATCCGGGAAGACCCTCATTGCCGAGTTTTTATTTTTCGGGCCCATCGCGGTAAATCGGCAGCGCTTGCTTGCGGGTTTCAAAATGCCCGTGGGGATTATGTGGTAACGTTGGACGGGGACCTCCAGGATCCGCCTGAAGAAATCATGACCCTCTGGAAAGTGATGAAAGAAAAAAATGCGGACCTTGTTTCCGGCTGGAAGAAAAAGCGCAACGACCCCTGGCACAAGATCGTTTCATCCCGGATCTTTAACCTTTTTGTGCGAGGGATTACCGGACTTCATTTTCATGACTTTAACTGTGGATTGAAACTGTATCGAGCGGTTGTGATTCGCGATCTTCCCCTGTATGGAGAGCTCCACCGGTTTATTCCGGCGCTTGTTTCATGGAGGGGGTTTCGAGTTACTGAAGAACCGGTCATTCACCGTCCACGAAAATTCGGAAAATCAAAGTACGGGATCGAACGGATGTTTGGAATGGTGGTGGATCTTTTGACAGTTGTGTTTTTGATGCGCTATGAGGGGAAGCCTTCCCACTTGTTCAGCGGGTTCGGACTTGTCTTTCTCACGGTGGGGGGGCTCATCAATGTGCATCTCTTGTTGACCAAGTTACTGGGAGGTTCAATCGCACCTCATTACCCCTACATGGTGCTCGGAGTGACCCTTCTTCTCATCGGACTTCAGTGTGTGTTCTTCGGGCTACTTTCCGAAATGGTTCTGTATTTTTCCCGCGACCGGGGATGTTGTGGCTCCTGCCATGCGTTCCCGCCGGAAGAACCTGGCGCCTGAGGGGAGACATGCCGGTTCTGAGAAGTAACCACCAAAAGTATCTTACCCGCAATCCCGTCCAGATTTTTTTAATCCGGTGTTTTTTAAAAACAATTCGCGACCTTTTTCAATATCTTCCGCCGGGCCCCCTTTGTGATGTGGGTTGCGGTGAAGGATTTGTGTTGCGTGATTTGTCGGATCATGGATATCTGCAGGGGATTTCCGCCGTAGGTCTGGATATTGATTCAGAAGCTCTTCAATTTGCATCCAACCGGATGCCGGCCGTTACCTTTCAAAAGGCTTCCGCTTACCAATTGCCTTTTCACGATAAACAATTTAAGTGTGTCATGATGCTCGAGGTTTTGGAACATCTGGAGTATCCCGAAAAAGCCCTTCGTGAAGCAGTGCGAACCGGTGACTATCTTATCCTGAGCGTTCCCTGGGAACCTTTTTTCCGAATAGCAAATTTTATTCGTGGCAAGAATTGGCGGCGATTAGGCAATGACGAAGGACATATTAATTTTTGGGGGAAGAAGGCTTTTAAAAAGCTCGGGCAGTCTTTGGGTGAAATCCTGGTTTTAAAAATTTCATTTCCCTGGATCGTTGTCCTGGTACGGAGTCACCAAAATCATTCTGCAGGAACTCATTAAAGGGTCCTCCTTGTCCGACAGGTAGAGGAAGATTACGGTTTGTGGTAGATCGTGAGGATTTCGCCGCCTTGTCGCTTGATCTCGTAAACTTTCACCATAGCGGAGATTTCATGCCGGAGGGCGTGTTGTCGGCCTTCCTGAACTCCTATCCAGCACGCATCTCCCAGGGTCATGATCAAAAAAGAATTTTGGGGGAGTGGAACCCGGGTGACGAAAGAGCGCGTCAGATCGTTACGGGAGGGATAATGGGAGAGGATGGCGTAACCGTCCAGACTTGGCACCCATACATGGGCTCCGTCAGATGCGTTGTGGTTGAGCCAGCGAGAAGCTTCGCCGTAGGAAGTTAGCCAGACATCGGAAGCATCGGGAAGATTTTTTTCCTGAGCACCTTTCAGACCTCCCGCCAAGGCATTAAAAAAAGTTGTCTCGTAAGGGTGCGTACTTGTAATTCCCCAAACCTGGATGGCGATACAAATCGTTCCGACAAGCCAGGACGCTGATTCTGCCCGGAGCCTGGTCACCTTTGCAAGAAGCCCCCCCAAACCAATGATCCCCGATGCGGTAAAGAAACAGAACGGCACAAGAAAAACAATAAAAAGCCGAATTCCTCCGTAGACGGGAAAGAGGGGGGTGCAAGCGACCAGCAGGACACTCAAGAGCCAGCAGAGCATTAGGCATGTCCAAGAGTTTAGGGATTTTCGGAAAAAAGAACTCACGACACCCAGGACCGCTGTGAGGAGTGTCAGAACGGGCAACATATGGACTATCTTGATCCAGGGAATCAGACTCCATTTTCTGCTTTCATGTCCGACGCCGCGGGCAATACTCATTTTAACTTCCCAGAAAGCGGCTTTGTTGCCGACGGAATAAAAAGCAGGCATGTAAAAAAGAAGGATCATCAAGATGACCAGGCTGAATCCGAGCAATGCATGAGACAGGTTTCCCCGGGACAGGAGCCCTTTGAGAGGCGGACGGACAGATGGAAACTGGTTTGGTTTGTTCCGGATAATCCAGACTAACGTTGCGAGCCATATAAGAAGAATTGCCGGGGCGAGGACCGCGGTTGATTTGCTCAGGAGGGCAAAACCCCAGGCCAGAAATATTGCATAAAGGTATCGATTTTTTTGATAACCAGTTTTGTACCACTCGTGGAAGGCAAAGATGGTAAATGAAAAAAAGATCAGTAGTGGTATATCTTTGATGTTGTTAAAGGCATAGCCCCAGAAGTGTGGGAGGGTCAGCAGGATTAAACAGGTGAGAAAGGCTATTTGGGTCGTTGTTTTTTTCTGGAGGGTACGGAAAAAAATATTCAGAAATATGAAGACCAGAACCGGTAGGATGGCATGCCTGGCAGATATTGGGTCCAACCACCCCAAGAGGTCATGAAAGATGCGCTTGGATAATTCTGCGATCATGAAAAATAAAGATCCGTGGATCTGATAAACAATCAGAACCTGATCGGCAACGCTAGATTTGCCGGTCAGCAGGTAGTCCAGATTAACCTGTCCCTCCGTGAAATTTTTAGGGCTGTCATAATTAATTCCATAACCGGGAAGAATGAAAAAAGCGGTCAGGAGATAGATACAGGATATGATTAAAAAACCGTATCGGCATGCGGTAGATTTGATTCTCGGGTGAACGATGGTTCTCACGATATTTGAATTTTTCAATGACGGTTATTCAGTGACCGTGAGATTAAAGACCCGGGGTGTCGGCTGGGCATTTTGGTCAAAGCGAACCGTGACAGGATCGCCTGATTTTAAATCCCCAAGCTCGACGGGCTCACCGTTTTTTACAATGACAGCGGTTTCGGGGACATCCAGGAGCAAGTCTTGATATTTGAAGCGGAGTTCGTCGGCCATCCAGCGCACCACGACCCGTCGTTTGTCCGTATCAACGGATGTCAGACTACCTTGCACTGTTTGCATGGAAGCAATGACAAGGGTGTCTTCGTAAGCGAGAGCTTTCTGGATTGGGAGGAGAGACAGTGTGGAAGTTAGAAGGATAGGAAGGATTAGAAAATCTATTTTCATAGTGTTGATCCTTTCTGGAGCAGTTTGAAACAAGTGCTTTTTACGAATAGGCTTATTTCAGAGCGGACTAGTGTTTCAAGATGATCCCATCGTGTAACCCGGTTGTGTTTTATCCAGGCGAAACTTTATCATTGAGGGAAAGGAGTTTCAAGAACGGAAAATGAGGAGATCTTTCTCAGTGGTGGCGTGGATGGCTAGAGGCGGTTTAACAAGTATTTCCAACCCGTAGTTTCTCAAGGGGTTGGAAAATGCAAAAGAGGCTTATGAAACCGCTTCTATTCAAGCCCATCGATGGATGATTTTTTTGCCCAGTTTTTGAAAGGGGACTTCAATGATTCGGTAAGTCAGTGTGGCTATGAGAAACGTGATGGCCAAAGTGACAAGGAGGAGCACAGAGAAGTAGAAGTTAGGAATAAAAGGCCATTGGTAAATTGAACCCAGTCTGAAAAAAGCCCGAAGTGTCATGTTGATGACAAAAAAATGACATAGGTAGGCACTGTAACTGATCTTTCCCAAATGAATCGTGAAACGATTTACAAAAAACGGGAAAGGATGAATGGCGAGTGCCCAAGCCAGAAAAAAGAGCGAGAATCCGAATAAAATATGGCGAAAAATAAATGCCGTATTCATGGGTCTTGCGAAGATGAAAAGACTTGCAGCTATCAGAAGCAGAAGGCCTGCTTGCTTACGATTTCCTGTTTGGGTTTGAAGGTCCGCCAGTTTCGTGGTTGCGAGCTGGTTTTGAGCAAGAAAAAAAAGGATAAAACCAAGAGCAAACACGGGGAGTTGGCTGGGAAGCCAAAGACGCAAAAAGAGTTCGACTCGATTGGGGAGACAGTTCTCGAGTGGTATGACATGCAAATAAAGGAGATTTAGCACGGGGTACAGGGTTAACAGTATCAGGAAGGTGACGACTGCTTTGGGGGTTGTTGTTACAACCCTGAAAAAAAATGGTAAGAGGAGGTAGAAGTTCATTTCGACCGCAATGGTCCATCCTCCCGGCACTACATTATTGATGGTGTTGGGGTGCCACCCATGCATGAAAAAAAACGTAGAAAGAACACGAGGCCAAGTGATTTCTTTGGGCACTTCGTAGAGACTTTGGAAACCGTTCAGGGCGAGATAGAACAACATTGCTAGCCAGAACAAGGGGGCGACCCTGAAAAAACGCCTTACAAAAAAAGCTGAGAGGGTTCCCTGGGAATCGGGTTTCCGGAGGTTGAGGGATAATAAGAGTGTGAAGGCAGAGACAATAAAAAACAGCTGTACGCCATGTTCACTGCCGGGTACTAGCCAGTTAGCCACCAAGGACGGGAAGCCGACTCTTTGATCGACATGTCCGATTAATACCAGCAAAAATGCCCATCCTCGCAAGGCATCAATAAAATTAAATCGTTGGACATCCGTTAGAAACTGCTCGTTTTTAATATCTTGTGCCATGTCAAATCTTCCTTGCCCATCGGTTATGGGGGACAATCCGACCCCAGAAAAACGCAAACAAGTGTTTTTCCACTTTGCCGATTTAAGGCGCGAAACTATATCATCGTCCATATTGAATTTCAAGGTGAGAGGGAAAACTGGGATGTCTTCCAGTCCGATCATTTAGCGATCCATTTTTCAGCCGATAATAAGATGTGGATAAGCAGATTCTAAAACGGCGGTGAAAAATGGTTGCTAAGGAAACAAAGATTTATAGCACGGTTTTATCGGCTATTTTGGCTATGAGTGTTTTGATTCTCAGCTTTTTAGGGTGGCAGTATTTTGATTTTCAGCGGAAAAATCAAGCGCTTAATCTTCGTTACTCCCGGTTTCTTGATCTTCAAGGTCGTCTGATGCTTTTTGACGAAATTCTTACTATGTCAACCAGAATTGCCGCCACGGGTGAGACGGCTTACGAAGAACGGTACCAAAAGTTTGAGCCTCAACTGGATTCTGCTATCAGGGATGTGCTGTCCCTGTTCCCCGAGTGGGATGTTAGCCGGGAGATTGAGAAAACAGAAGCTGCCAATCAGCGTTTGGTAGAGATGGAACACAAGGCATTTGAGTTGTCCCGCGGGAGGAATTTTGCCGAAGCTAGGGGTCTTCTTGATAGCCCGTTCTATCAGAAACAAAAACAAGAATACCAGCAGGGAATGGAGGATGCTTTTCGTCTGTTACGGCTTCGGGTTACTGCGGAATTGCAGAAACATGAGCGGTATGTATTGTTTTTGATGATTGCATTATGCGCAGGGATTGCTCTTATTTTGTTCCTGTGGGGGGTGACTCTTCGTGAGTTGCGTCGACGGTTGGCGGTTGAACAACGTCTTAAATCCTATCAGGTGTCTCTGGAAGATGAGATTGCTTCCCGAACCCAGGAACTGATGAAAGCGAATAAAGCACTTCATAATCTGACAGCCCAACTGGAAACTCGAGTCAAAGAACGGACAAGAGAACTTGCCGAAACCAATGCGTCGCTCAAAAATGAGATTTCGGTACGCACCGGAATGGAGGCGATGCTGAGAGAAAGCCGGCAGTATGTTCAAGAGATTATTTCGACGATTACGGATTATTTCTATACCGTAACGGTGAGAAGCGGCAAAGTGGTGGGGGTCGTGCATCAGCCGTCATGTCTGGCGGTTACGGGGTACAGTAGTCAGGAATTTCTCGATCGGCCGACTTTGTGGTTTGATATGGTTGCGTCAGAAGATCGTCAGCGCGTTCTGGAACATGCCGAGGCTATTCTGGTCGGGCAAAAGCCGATACCGGCGCTTGAACACCGGATTATTAGAAAAGATGGAGTTATACGCTGGGTAAGAAACGTTTCGGTACTCCACCACGATGGCGAGGGAAAACTTGTTTCGTATGATGGAATTATCAGCGATGTTACCGAAAAAAAACGGGCAGAAGAGTTATTGATGGAAGCGATGAAATGTACTCAGGAGGCCTATGAGGTTAAGAGCCAATTTCTTGCCAATATGTCTCATGAAATCCGGACCCCTTTGTATGCGATTATCGGTTTTTCGGAGCTTCTGGAGAAAACGGTCCTGGGAAGGGAGCAGAAGGATTATGTCGCGATGGTCCGTGAAAGCAGTCGGCTGTTGCTGGCGCTGGTGACGGACATTCTGGATTTTTCCAAGGCAGAAGCAAAAGAGGTTAAACTCGAAAGCATCAGTTTTGATTTTGCGAACCTGATTCAGGGTGTGGTTAAATTACAGGAAGTGAACCTTAGCAAAGAAAATATCCGGTTGTTTTGTACGATCCACCCGATGCCGAACCGTTTTCGAGGTGATCCGACTCGAATTATGCAGATCCTCATGAATCTCGTGAATAATGCCGTCAAGTTTACGGAACAAGGTGAGATCGAAATTACGGCTAGGATGCAGGATGATCGGTCAAAGGATTCGGGATCCCGGATTCGGACCGTTTTTGTTTCGGTGCGAGATACGGGGATCGGGATCCCTTTGGAGAAACAGCCGCGAATCTTTGAGGCATTTGAACAGGCCGATATTTCAACGACCCGGAAATATGGCGGGACGGGGTTGGGACTCACCATTGCGAAGGGGTTGGTCGGAATGATGGGGGGCGAGATCGGCCTCCGTTCGGAGCCGGGGCATGGGAGTACTTTCTTTTTTACTTTAAAACTTGAGGAAGCGGCTGAGGAAAAAGAAAAAACACGGCAGGCTTCGCCGGAGACGGTTCGACCCGAAACCAGGGTCCTGATTGTGGACGATGATCTCTCCACGCAAAAGCTTTTAACGATCATGCTGGGCGGACTGGGTTGCCAGACGGATGTAGCATCCAATGGTCAGAGTGCGATTCACAAGCTGAAAACAGAATCGTGGGATGTTGTTTTAATGGACCTCCAGATGCCCCTTATGGGTGGATTGGAAACCGTACGTTTGATTCGTGACAAGCTTCATTCGACCGTTCCGGTTATCGGGCTTTCAGCCTCCGTGTTTGAGTCGGATCGGAAAGAATGTTTGGCCGAGGGAATGGACGATTATCTCACCAAGCCTTTGGAGATGGATCGTTTGAAAGAAAAGATAATCCAGTGGGGTAGTTCCAGGAATCGGCAGGACCCCGCAGCTGCCAAGGCAGAAGCGTTGAAGGCGCTTGCTGTGCCTGAGGAAATGTATGATGAAATGGTGAGGGATTTTATAGATCAGACACATCGATCGATCGGAGATTTAAGCGTTGCTGTTACGGCGCAGGATTTTAAGAAGATTGCGGAAATTGCCCATGGGATTAAGGGCTCATCGGGGAATTTAAGAATTCGAGATGTTTTTGAGGCTGCAAAAAGCATGGAGCTTTCTGCCCGACAAGGTGATGGGATCGGAAAAATCCAGACAAGTTTCCTTCGACTTAAAGATGCGCTGCAACTCTATCAAAATGAGTAGGAGACGCTCCCATGGAGAAACGAAAAATCCTTATTATTGATGATGCTAAAGAAGTAACCCGAATACTCAGATTTCATTTGGAAAAAAAATACAGTGTGCTAGAGGCCCACGATGGTAAAAAGGGCCTCGAAATGATTTTCAAGGAACACCCGGATCTCGTTATTCTCGATATTAATTTGCCCAAAATGAGCGGGATTGAGCTGTACGAAAAAATGACCTCGGGAAAAGGGAAACCTTTGATTCCAGTCATTGTGCTGACCGTGCGCGAAGAACTCGGTCAGCTTTTTCGGGAGATGGATGCTGACGGTTTCATTACGAAACCTTTTGACGTCGAGAAGGTGACGCTAGAAGTGGATACGGTGATTGAAAAGAAATATTCCGTCGGTGAGACAGTTCCTAGGGAAAATCGCAAGGCGAATCGATTGTTGCTGGTGGAAGATGATCCCGCTGTCTCTAACCGGATTGCAACGGAATTTCTGGGTGAGGGTTTCATGATGGGAGTGGTAAAAAGCGGGCTTGAGGCCATCGAGAGAATATTGGAAGATCCTCCAGATGCCTTGGTGATTAAAACGGATCTCCCTGATATTACAGGAGACCTGATTAGTGCGAGGCTTAAGCAAATGCCGAGGACTTCAGGCATGCCGTTAATCCTTTACGCGGCGGGACCCGCCGCTCCCGGGGTGGAGGCTGCTAAAAAAATCGGTTCGATGCTCGATATCGAATTTGTTGAAACAGATGTAGCTTCGGTGCTTCTGGATAAAATGAAACAGATATTAGTTCGGAAAATAACAAGGAATGGGAATGACTGAATTTGTGTGTAACGGGGTGTCCTTAGATTTCGTTGGCTCAAGGGCTGGTGGCTGATGCTGGGTGGGATGATTTCTGACTTAATGATTTTAGAAGTTGTGCCGAAGTATATACGGACATTTCGTATTGTTTATTTCCGGATTTAGGAAAACAGGTCTGGAAACGGATTTTTAAAGGAGGATGTGATGAGTTATTACCGGATATTAGGCTTCGAAAAAGAGCCTTTTTCAACCAGTCCGGATCCCGAATTTCTATATCTAGCACAGGGACACCAGTCGACGATGACGAACGTTTTAATAGAGCTTCGCCTGCGACGGGGATTGTCCGTCGTGCTGGGCGATGTCGGGACAGGTAAGACCACGCTCTCGAGGAAATTGATACAAGCTCTTCGAGAGAGGGGGGATTTTATTGTTCATTATGTCCTGGACCCCTGTTTTGAAAATGAACATGAATTTCTTCTTTCGATCGCTCGAAATTTTTCGATTCAATTGGATCCGGGGAGTGGACTTCGGCAGGATTTAAGCCATGCAAGTGTTCTGGAGCTTAAGGAGGCGGTCGAAAAGTTCTTGTACGAGAAAACAGTGATTGGCAATGAGACGGTGGTTCTGATCATTGATGAAGCACAAAAATTAAATGAAGCGTCTATGGAAATGTTGCGTGTGATTCTAAATTATGAAACCAATGATACCAAGCTTCTGCAATTGGTTCTTTTTGGACAACTCGAGCTTCACTCCAAGATTACGAAAATTCCCAATTTCCTGGATCGCATCAGTTTTAAATATGCGCTAAATCCATTGAGTTTGAGTGAAGCGCGTGAGATGATTTTGTTTCGTATCAGGCAAGCAAACTATTGCTCGGATGCACTTCTGTTCCGAGATGACGCTATTGAAACGATCCATAGGATATCACAGGGGTATCCCCGGAAGATGACGATGCTTTGTCACCGAGCGCTCAAGCAACTGGTGATGAAGCGTAAATGGGTGGTGGACGAAGAAATTATTGAGGAGATTGTTTCCGAGGATATGCGTGCGGGATGGCTGAGTCCAACAATCCATCATTAACGCCGGAGAAGCGTCTTCTCGATTTAATCGAAGAGCCCGATTCTTTGAAGAGGGAACCGGCGATTCGAAAGGAAACAAAAAGGGCAAAGGCTTTTTGGACACCCCAGGGTTTGCAGGACAAATTGACGTCTTTGAAAGGACGTAGCGAAGTTTTTTTTGAGAAACAAAAAAAAACGTTCGGCATTAAAGCGATTAATCGGGTTCTGTCGGTAGCGGTCGGTGTGATTGTGATAGCTTTAGTGTCAAGTGTTGTGATGGACTGGGTGGGGATGGGAAAGGATTTTACAAAATCCATCCAGATTCCGGATAGTAAAATGCTTGAAATTGCGATTCCCCAGGAGGGTGTTTCGGAGGACTTGGTAGCCGAAAACTGGGATTTGAGCAAGATGTTTATGCCCTATACGAAGCGTCGGGAAGAGGCCGATAAGCTTCAGCAAGAGCAGTCGACTCGGCTTGCCGAAATGACAAAAAAATTAAAGCTAACGGGTATTGCGTTTGATCCGGCCGATGCGACGAAGGCGTCTTGCATGATTGAGGATATGGAGAAGGGAATTACGACGTTTTTGCGGGAAGGGGATCCCGTGGGAGTGTTGACGGTCGTAAAAATTTATGAGGATCGTGTAGTTCTTGGACAAAAAAATGAAACTATTGAGATGCGTTAAAAAAAAACAAATGCATCGTTACCGAAGCGCATGTTTTGTCTTTGTATGGTATTTGACGATTTGTGCGGTTCCTGGGGCATTGGCGGATACGGTGCCACTCCCGTTGCCGGAAAATTCCGGCTCAGGAATGGATAAATCCGTCTTTCTCGATCTTCGTGATATCAACGTAATTGATGTCTTTAAATTTCTCGCGATTCAGGGGGATTTCAATATTGTCACGAGTAAAAACGTTCAGGGACGATCGACGCTGCTTTTGCGGAATGTGAAAATCAAGGATGCTCTCGATATTCTTGCGCTATCCAACCAGTTAGCCTATGAGACTCGGAACGATATTACCTATATCATGACGGAAGATGAATATGCCGCCTTGCACGGCAAGAATTTCAATGACAAGAAGAAAATTATGATTCGAACTCTCAAAAATGCAAAACCCAGTTATGCGATGGCGGCCCTGCAAGGTGTCCAGAGTGCTATCGGAAAAGTGATTATCGACGAGGACACGGGTTCGGTGGTGATGATCGATATTCCCGAAAAACTGATACAAATGAACAGCATTCTTGACCAGGTTGAAAAAAATCTTGAGACAAAGGTGATCAAACTTCAGTTTGCGAAGGCAGATGATGTGGCGGCGTTGCTCCGACCCCAGATCGAGGGCAAGGGGGTGGGGACGGTGATTGCGGATTTGCGTTCCAACCAGATCATGCTTTCCGCGTACCCGGATCGACTTGATGAGGCTTTACGTCTTGTACAGGCTCTTGACAAGCAAACGAAGGCGGTGCTGATTGAGACCCGGATCCTTCAGTTGACTTTAAATCCTAAATTTGAGTTTGGTGTTGAGTGGGAAAAGAAGTTCCCGGTCAATAATTTCAGAAATCTTGATTTTAAAAGCGATTTTTCATTTCCCGAGATCACCTCGGTCCCGGATTTTGGGAACATGAGAATCGGTGAAGTGGACCGTGACAGCTTTATGTTATCGATTACGGCCATGAAGGAAATCGAAAGTACTCGGGTGTTAGCTCAGCCCAAGCTGATGATTCTGGATCGTGAAGAGGCAAAGCTCAATATTGGGGACCGCATTCCTTATGTGGTTTCGACGACCACGGCGACTTCGGGCACCAATACCGGAATCAGTCAGGATGTTCGGTTTATCGATGTGGGGCTGATGCTTGCGGTGACACCGATTATCAATGATGACGGCTTTGTCACCATGAAGATCCGCCCCGAGATTTCGAGCAAGACAGGCGACATTAAGTCGTTTGTGGGGAGTGTGAATGGCGCGGATGGGAAACCGCTGGAAGTTTACAACCTTATTCCCATTGTCAATAGCACGGTGGTGGAATCGACTGTCATTGTTCGTGATGGAATTTCGGTGATTCTCGGCGGCCTTATCCGGGATGAGATGACGGAAAGCAACCGGGGAGTACCGTACTTGATGGATATCCCGCTTCTGGGAAATTTGTTTAAGAGCCGTAGCGAGGAAATCAAAAAAACCGAAATTGTTATTATTATTACACCGCACATCGTTACCGGGCATCAGGATGTCTTGAATCGTCCGATTCCGATTATCAAATCGAGTGAAGGTCAAACCCTGGAGATTTCCGAGAAAGATGGCCCGAATCATTTGATGACGGGTGATGTGTCCGGCGAAGTGCGCGAATCTGCAGAGAGTGTGGGTGTATCTCTTGGAAATTTGATGGAGCTGAGACGCTGAAACTTGGCAGGTCGATGTTTCTTTTAGAGAGTTTTGTGGGGAAAAGGATAACGTTATGAATCAGAAAATCATGAGTTGCGCAGTTTTGCGGGGAGTGATTTGTGGTGCATTATTTCTTTTTTTCTCGCCGTCTTGTGGTGCGGTAGCGGGTGATGTGACACAAGAGAAGCCGGATTTCTCGACGGGGGATTCTTCGATGTTGATTTCGTCCGGAAAAAGTGTGGGATCGCCGGTTTCAGCCGAAGGACAGGATGTTGATAAACTTTTGTATACGCTCAATGAAACGTTGCAGGAAAATCGAAAAATTCGACAAAGCATGAGAGATCTTCAAACAGCTTTTGAAAAAGTGACGCTCGAAAAAAGCGATGTGATGGGACAGATGCGAAAGGTTGAGCAACTTGCGATTCAAAGGAGCAGTGAGACGAACCAGAGAATTAAAGAACTCACCGATCAGTTAAGCGTGACCAAGAAGGATTTGGAAACGATGCAAGAGGACTACCAAAATTTGCTGGGTGAAAAAAATAATTTAGAAAAGAATCTTGATGGGGTGCGTAGTGATAAAAAAAAGACAGAAGAATTGCTGGCGCAGTCGATTTTGGCTGAGGAGCGAGACCAGATTGTGGAACGGATGAAGATGAATGAAGAGTCGGTTGAAAAAGCTCTGGTGAGTGAGGCGACGATTAATAAAGAAAATCTTGAATTGAAAACAAAACTTATTCAGGCGTATTTTGAGTTCGGTAATCTGTTTTATGACTTGGGTCGCTACCAGGAAGCAAAAACTCAATACGAATATGTCCTTCAATGGGATCCGGATCATGCCAGGGCCCATCACAACTTGGCGGTTATCTACGATTATGCTTTTCATCAGTTACCGGAGGCTAAAGATCACTACCAGCGATACATGAATTTGAAACCTCCGAGCGAAGAAGCTCGCGAAGTTAGGATGCGGCTCTGGGATATTTCTCAATTGACCAAAGTGATGCCCGAGCAGCCGTTAAAACAGGATTTTAAGCGCTACAGAAAAATGTCTCCCAGCTAAGCGTTGTCGGATTTATGGAGTTGCCGAATTTTCTAGGTCGCGCGGGTGGTGTTTGTCTTGCTATTTTTGTCTGATGCTGAGGGACAGGAGTGTTTGAGACCGTTTTACAATAATTTAAACTTGCCCTTCCATCATTGCCCCGGGGGTATGATTGTCTCGCCAATGGGTGGGGTGTCTTTTTGGCTAGATCCCTCTTTCAGAAATCGTATTGAGAAGCTCCCGAAATTCCCCTTTTAAACTGTTTGTCGCGTCATATTCCGTAGAGGTGATTTTCCCTCGAACCGTGCATGTTTCCCCTCATGTTTTTCCATGACAAAATGTTAAATTATGCTACACTTTTAGTGACATGATGAGTTCGAGATGAAACAAAAGAGAAAAACCAGTTGATGCTTGGCTTTGACGCGGCAAGCCCAGTGGCCGCAATCTGTTATGCACGTTTTATATGGAGTTTTTGAGCCCAGCTGATGCCTTACAGCATTTTCGAGACATCAAGAATTTGGTTAAGTTCTTCGCTTGCCGGAGGCTTTCGATCTAGGCCTGTTCTGACCTTGGGTAGTGTTTTTTTGTGTCTCCTTCTCTTTTCCCGCCCTGCAGTTGCCAATAATGTTACTCTCAGCAACGTTGAACTTGTGGATCAAGATACTTCTGCCGAAACGGTGGGTATCGAATTTGATCTTTCTTGGAGTAATGCCTGGAAGGATTCCACGAATCATGATTCAGTATGGGCTTTTGCCAAGTATTGCACAAGCAATTGCTCGACGAATGGGGTTTGGTCTCACGCGACTTTAAAAACAGCCGGTGTCAATCCGACCGGTTTTTCCTGTGGCGAGCGGAATAGTGGCGCTTTTATGTCGCTTGATCTGATTGTTCCATCGGATAAAAAAGGGGCGTTCATTCAGTCAGCGAGCGTGGGTTCGGGGACGGTGGATTTTCAAAATGTAAAATTAATTTGGGATTATGGCCAGGATGGGGTTAGCGATTCGGATGCGACCGGAGGCGACACGGCCATTCGTGTTTTTGTAATTGAAATGGTTTATGTCCCGCAAGGTGGTTTTTATGTTGGGGATGGAAGTGCTGGGACCTACGGTGAAATTGAGCACGGGCCTGAGGCAGCGAGTATGCCGGGAACGATCTCCAGTGAAGATGCGCTTGAATTTCAAAACGTTACTGGGACGGCGGCAGGGTTGAACCAATGGTTTTATAATACTGACACTGGTGGAGATGATGCCGCAAGTGGAGCAGTTTTCCAGGTGGGGGAACCTTTCCCCAAAGGGTTCAAAGCCTTTTATGCGATGAAATATGAAATAAGTCAGGGACAATACCGTGATTTTTTAAATACGTTGAATCGGGCAGCTCAGAAAAATCGTGTCGCTGGTGATATCAGCGGTGATGCAATCGCTAATTACTATGTGATGAGTAATAATAATTCGGTTGTGAATCGTCAGGGAATTCGTGCGCCGGGATCTGGAAACGGAACCACCGATCCGGTTGCCTTTGGATGTGACTTAAATGGTAACGGGGTTTTTGACGAAGCTGGTGATGGCGAATGGGTTGCCATGAATTATTTGTCGTGGATGGATCTGGCTGCATTTGCTGACTGGGCGGGACTGCGGCCTTTAACCGAGCTTGAATATGAAAAATTATGCCGCGGAAGCTTGTACCCGGTCGATGGCGGCTATCCATGGGGAACAACGGATTTGACACAAGCGCAGGGGGCCGTATCGGCGGCGGGGCAGGCAGGTGAGTTGGCGGCCAATGCGGGGAATGGTCTTGCGAACTTTGATGGTGCCGGGACGGATGTTTTGGGGCCACTGCGCTCGGGTTTTGCGGCGACTTCGACCACCACGGAGCGATTAACTTCCGGATCCGGATTTTACGGAGCCATGGATTTGTCAGGAAACCTCTGGGAACGAACGGTGACGATAGGAAATTCGGCCGGGCGAGGATTTTCCGGCACGCATGGAGATGGAGTTTTGACGACATTGTCATCGTATGAAGGAAATGCCACTAATTTGGATTGGCCGGGAATTAGCGGAACTAACAGCCAGGGGGTTACAGGGGCGGTTGGTAGCGGATCTCGCGGGGGAGCATGGGATTCGACGATCACGCGTTATCTGGAAGTTTCAAATCGGGAATTTGCCGGAACCACCAATGTTGCGCGTGAGGCGGGATTGGGTGGACGCCTCGGGAGGACGGCATCATGAGTTTTCTCGGGTTGACTTCTACGAAAGTAAGTCGTTCGAGATCTCCCCGACTTTCTTTCCGAATCCTTTCACTGCTTGTAGCGGTGTTGCATGTGTTGAGCGTGAACCCCGTTGCTCAAGCGGCGATTTATACCGGGGGGAGCGGGAGTGGGGGCACATCGGCAGAAGGTCGTGCTGTTTCGGCCCCTGCGAAATTGGCGTTCAACATCCAACCAAGCATGGCAAATGCAAATCAGGTTTTTAATCCTCAGCCCCAAATCATAATCCAGGACCGGAATGGTAACGCTGTTGATCCCGAAACGGAGTGTACTATCACGCTAGCCATTTATAACAATCCAGTGAACGCCACATTGGGAGGGACGACCTCGATGACTTCCGTGGCGGGTGTAGCCGATTTTGATGATAAAGGCCTTTTTATCGATCAATCGGGACAGTTGTTTACGCTTCGGGCGACCGCGTCTGGCGGAAGTTGTTCGGACGTAATACCAGTGGTTTCTTCATCCTTTGATATTTCAATCAATGAGTTTCAGGTGAAGGCGAATCACCTTTACGATTCAAGTACCGGAACCTACTTTGTTAACAGCTGGCTTGAAAGCGATGGGAAGATCATTGCGGATGATTCGTGGAGTTGTTCCGATATCACGGTCGTAGCTTATGACGCGATTGGAGAAGCCGCCACGGCGCCGGCCTGCAGTACGGTGATCAACAGTAAAACAGTTTTTAAACAGAGCTGGAATCCGGATGATATCGAAGAATCATTTTTGGTGAGTGTGACGATTCGATATCCGGCGGTGACTGGCCGGCAATATACCGGTCAGTTTATTTTTACGCCTGTGATTCAGGCTAGCATGGCTTCAGCAGGAGGATTTACTGACCTGGATCGAACCATGTTGGGAGCGATTAAATCGCAAACGGATACCATTAACTGGTCAGATATCGATGCTGTCAAGGCGGCGGTCGGGGCGGGCCAGGAACAAACAGTGTTCGATAAGGTCGGAACAGTGTTGACATCCGTAAGCAAGGCAAATTGGGATGATATCCAGGCTATGTCGCAGGCAGGTGTTAACTGGACTGGAGTTAAGGCGCAGGCTGGGGCCCAGGTTAACTGGGATGATATTCGGGCGCTTTCCAAGGCGGGGATTCAATGGGCGGAAATTATGCAGTTCAGCGCGGCAGGCATCAATTGGGACGACATGGTGTCATTAACGGAAGCCGGTATCAACTGGGATGATTTGGATGCGATGAGCCGGGCGGGAATTAATTGGAGCGATCTTGATGTGATGAGCAAAGCGGGGATCAATTGGGCGGACATGGAGGCCCTGTCGGAAGCGGGCGTGAACTGGATTGATCTGGAGGTTATGTCCAGAGTGGGTGTGAATTGGAGTGGGCTTGATGCCATGGCTGGGGCGGGCATCAACTGGGCTGATTTGGATGCGATGTCCAGAGCTGGGGTGAACTGGGAAGATTTGAATGTGATGACGACGCGAGGAATTAACTGGCTGGACTTTCAAAAACTTTCTGAGGCGGGAGCCAATTGGGAGGATTTTGCAAAGATGACCGGAGCTCGCGTGAACTGGTCGGAGTCGATTGATTGGGATAATCTGGCACTTTTGTCGAACGCAGGCGTGAACTGGACTGATATCCAGGTCATGAGTGATACGAACGTGAATTGGACGGGAATAAAGACTTTGTCTGAAGCTGGCGTGAACTGGGACGATCTTGATCAAATGACAAGAGCGGGTATCAACTGGGAAGATTTAGATGTCATGTCAAAAGCCGGCATTAACTGGAGTGATCTTGATCAAATGACTGAGGCGGGCATTAACTGGGCAGATCTTGATCAAATGTCAAAAGCCGGCGTGAACTGGAGCGGCATTCGCTCGCTTTCAGAAGGTGGCGTGAACTGGGCAGATATTAATGTCATGTCCAAGGCCGGCATTAATTGGGATGATCTTGATCAAATGACAAGAGCCGGTATCAACTGGAGTGATCTTGACG
>CAYULU010000020.1:0-30844 GCA_964445745.1 uncultured bacterium
CGGCTGGTGGTCTGGAAGGGACTTGAAGTGACTCTTCACGAGAAGGAGGCCAGTGTCCAGTTGGCAGGTCCCGACCTTGATCATTTGAAGCGCGTGTCGTCGATTGTAGTGGGGCCGGTGAAGCAATTCGAAACTAAAACCGGGGAGTCTGAGGAAAGCCGTCCGGATGAAAAAGGTTTTACGGTCGGGACGAGTTTAAAATTCTAGGAGCTTTATGTCACGCTGGAGTTACCTGAAAAAACTAATGTTCGTGCGGTTGAGGCTTGAAAATTTCGGAGCCACTTGTCTGAATTTTTTTTACCATGCCGGAGGCATTGCAATTCTTTTTTGTGACACATGTACCCTGATTTTTAAGCGGAGTATTCGATGGCCTATGGTATGGGACCAGATGCTTAAAATCGGCGTAACATCACTGCCGCTGGTTTTCTTGACGTCTCTTTTTACGGGCATGGTGCTGGCGTTACAATCAGCTTATCAATTGCGCCTCTTTGCCGCAGAACAATTTACTTCCGACTTGATTTCGGTTTCGCTTTGCCGGGAACTCGGACCTGTATTGACGGCCATGGTAGTGGCGGGCCGAGTGGGAGCTTCCATTGCCGCAGAGCTCGGGACGATGAAGGTCACGGAACAAATCGATGCCCTTAAGGCTCTTGCGACCAATCCCATTCAGTACCTTGTCATTCCCCGGTTTATTGCGGGACTTTTTATGCTTTTTGTGTTGACGATTTATGCCGACTGTATCGGGATGCTGGGGGGATATCTCATTGCCGTCTTCAAACTGGGGATGAGTTCCCACATGTATATCAAGCGGGGGTTTGATGCCCTCGTGGTCAAAGATGTTATTACGGGACTGATCAAGGCTTTCTTTTTTGGCGGAATTATCACGGTGGTGGGATGTTATTTTGGATTTAAGGCTCGGGATGGCGCGGAAGGAGTCGGACGGGCGACCACTTTTGCGGTCGTTGTGTCGCTGATTTTGGTGATCGCTTCGGATGCCCTTTTCACCGCCATCTTTTACTTTTTTTAATCTGACGGATTTCCTTCGGTTTTTTTGAGGGCAGATTCAATAGGGTGTTTTAGGGGATAAATTAATGATCGAGATCCAGAATATTCATAAGCAGTTTGGGGATAAGGATGTCCTTCGGGGTGTGGATCTTACCATTCGGGATGGGGAGACTCTTGTGATCATTGGCCGCTCGGGGTGCGGGAAGAGTGTGCTACTGAAGCATATCATGGCCATCCTTGAACCGGATGAGGGTGACATCAAGATTGACGGACGCTCCATGTTTTCGATGACACCTGATGAGCAGGACCGGTCTCGTCTTAAATTGGGGATGCTATTTCAGGGGGCGGCCCTTTTTGATTCGTTGACCGTCCGGGGAAATGTCGGGTTTTCACTTTATGAACATACGCAGTTTTCCGAGGAGACGATTGAAATGAAAATTCGGGAGAAATTGAGTTGGGTGGGACTTTCGGATATTGAAGATTTGATGCCGTCCAGTCTTTCGGGAGGTATGAAAAAAAGGGTGGGGCTTGCTCGCGCGATCTGTCATGAGCCGAGCATCATTCTTTACGATGAGCCGACCACGGGTCTGGATCCTATCAATGCGGATGTAATTAATGAACTTATTTTGCAAATGCAGAGACGGCTTCAGGTGACATCTATCGTGGTCACTCACGATATGACCAGTGCGTTCAAGGTTGCCAACCGGATCGCCATGCTTTACGAAGGGAAAATTATTGCTGTCGGGACTCCGGATCAGATCCGGAATTCCCAAGATCCGATCGTTCAACAGTTTGTGACGGGATCCGCCAGTGGCCCGATCACCCACGGAATGAAAAAAGAAACGGAGATTTTATGAAAAAATCAACCAACGAAATGGCGGTCGGGATTTTTGTCATCGTCGGATTCATCCTGCTCACGCTGGTTCTTTTTTTTGTCAGCGGTGTTTACCTATTTCGCTCGGGCTACCATGTGAAGGTACGCTATGAGTATGTCAGCATCCTCAATAAAGGTGCGCCGGTCCGGATGGCGGGTGTCCGCGTTGGGGAGGTGAGTCAGGTGCGGCTTTATTTTGATGAAACGAAGAAGAAAAATTGCGTCGAGGTAAAGCTTTTTATTGAAAAGGGAATAGAAATCAGGGAAAATTACACGTTCAAGATTCAGGGAACGCATATCTTGAGTGAGCCCCATATCGAGATTTCCCCGGTGAGTGGGGACGCCCGTTTTTTAAAGGGCGACGACCTGATCGAGGGAATCAGTCCGGTGCCGGTGGAGGCTCTCATTGATCGTGCGCACGAGATTTCCGATGAGATTTCGGAAATGATGAAGAAGTTTCGCGCTAACGTTGAAGACGAGGGAATGATTGCCAATCTCAAGACGATGGTGAAGAATTTCTCCGAATTGAGTGTGGCGCTTAATACCTCGGTCTCCGGATCTGAAAAAGAACTGAACCAAAGTGTCAAGAATATTGAAGCGTCCACGGCTTCCCTTGAACACATCCTGGGCCAGGTTGAAAACGGCGAAGGAACTTTGGGGAAGCTGTTGATGCAGGATGAGCTTTACAATGAGATGCGTGCCTTTGTCAGCGATATCCGGGCGCATCCCTGGAAATTGCTCAAGAAAGACTCAGGTGATTCTAGAAAGTGGTATTACCTGTTTTTAAAATAACCGTGAGTTGTTCCTGTCTTAGGAGAATGTTTCTTCGGAGTGGGATGATGGGCGCCTGGGAAGGTGGCTGCGTGCCGCGATATGACGGGGAACGACTTATTTTTACATTATAAAAAATATTTCTGTTTTGAAATATCAAAGGAGTGATCATGATAATTTTTATCCGGTTGTTGTTTCTTGCGGGCTGTGCAACGTTTGGTTACCTGGCCCCGTTTTCCTGGTTGGATGGGCTTAACCTCGTGCACCGTGACTGGATCTCGGCCGCGATCTGGTTGATGGGGGGAGGAGTTTTTGTCCTGCTCGACATTTTTTTCAAGCAGTATACGGTCAAGAACATCCTTTCGATTATCTTGGGCCTCGCGATCGGCCTTTTGACGCACAAACTTTTTATGACGGTTGTGGCGTATGGTAATTTTACTCCCGATGTGGAACGTACTTTTGCGATTGTAACCGCCGTTCTCTTTTCCTATCTCGGGATTATTACCATCCTTCGTGGACAAGATGAGTTTAGTTTGATGATTCCATTTGTAAGACTGGATACCAAAGGTGCCAAAGAAGATCTGATTCTGCTCGACACCTCCGTTATTATTGACGGCCGGATCGCGGATATTGCGAATACTCACTTTATCGGGGGGAAGTTGATTTTGCCCCGATTCGTGCTTAAGGAACTGCAGCTTATTTCCGATTCCTCAGATCCTCTTAAAAGAAATCGCGGCCGTCGCGGTTTGGATGTGATGAACGCTATCCGCGAAAATCCGAATGTGACAGTCAAGATTCATGAGATGGATTTTCCGGAATTTAACACGGTGGATGCAAAACTGGTAAAAATGGCACAGGTGATCGAAGCCAAGGTGTTTACCAATGATTATAATCTCAACAAGGTGGCGGAACTTCAAGGCGTGAAGGTGCTGAACATCAATGATCTTGCGAATGCCCTCAAGCCCGTTGTGATGCCCGGCGAGGAAATGGAGATCAAAATTCTCAAGGAAGGCAAGGAGCACGAGCAAGGAGTTGCTTATCTTGATGATGGCACGATGGTGGTTGTGGATGCTGCCCGACGTCGTATCGGACAGACAACAAAAGTGACGATCACGAGTGTACTCCAGACCCAGGCTGGCCGGATGATTTTCGGGAGGCTTTCGGATGAGGATGAAGGCCGTCGGGATCGTCATGATCGCGGACGCGGGGATCGTTGGCATGATAACCGGGAACGCGGGCGAGGTGACCGCCATGAGCGTAACGGGGGTCGCAATGGACACAATCACCAGACGAATGGACAGGGTTTTGACCAGGGGCAAGGACCGGCGGCGAACCAGAATCATTAAAAGATGCGTTGTGAACGTTCGTAATTCATTCGACGTGCAGCGGTTCTTGGCGAGTGTTGATGTGTTGAACTCTTCTGACTCGATATCCCATGCCACATAAGCCCAAGGTTTGTCATGTGCCAACGATCAGTTTGATTATTCCTGCGGCGGGGCTTGGGACTCGTTTCCACCAAAGTTCCGGCGTCGAGTTCAGTAAATGTCGACGTCGAGATTCCAAACTTTTTTATGATCTTGGCGGGGAGCCGGTGCTCGCCAGAACGTTGGCCGCGTTCGCAGAAATTCCGGAGATCAAGGAAGTGTTTCTGGCGGTCAGCCCCGAGATGCGTTCTGAAATAAAACGGTTTCTTTATCGTTTTGATTGCCGGAAGATACATTATGTAAATGGAGCGGAGACCAGAGCCGGATCGGTTTTGAACGCGCTTAGACGGACGTCGCCGTCTTCAGAGTGGGTGATGGTTCATGATGGTGCGCGGCCGATGGTCACGACGGCGGCTATTCGGCAACTGATCCGGGGGAGCACGGGCTGGGATGGAGCGATCTTGGCCAGGAAAGTTATTCCGACGATTAAGCGTGTTTTAAGGTCTGACGGACACATTGAGTCGACGGTGGACCGGAGCACGCTTTATGAAGCGGAAACGCCGCAGATGATTCGCCGTTCTGTGCTGATCAAAGCGTATAAGATGAATCCTTGCGCCTTACAAGCGACTGATGAAGCTGGGCTACTTGAATCGATTGGGGCCCAAGTCCGGGTCATTTCTCATGATGGATGGAATCCTAAAATTACAACCGTGACCGACCTTTTTCTGGCGGAATCCATGATACAAAACAGTAACCCGATGTGTGTCAGGACGGGGATTGGTTTTGATACGCATCGACTGGTTCCGGGACGCAAATTATGGCTTGGAGGGATTGCGATACCATCGCCCAAGGGGTCGTTGGGACACTCTGATGGGGATGCGCTACTCCACGCGATTGCGGATGCGATGTTGGGTGTGATGGGAAAAGGAGATATTGGTGAATGGTTCCCGGACAAAGACCCCCGCTGGAAGGACGTAAAAAGCGGTGTCATTGTCGAAAGAGTATTGGTCGAATCAAAAAAAACAGGCTGGATTCCCTATCACATTGATTCGAACATTATTCTTGAATCTCCCAGACTTGGGCCGTACAAGTTAAAAATCAGACGGAGGATTGCGCGGTTACTACAGCTTCCGGTTGAGGATGTTTCGGTCAAGGCCCGAACTCGCGAAGGGTTGGGACCGGAAGGCGAAGGGCTGGCGATTACCTGCCAGGTGGTGCTCTCAATGAAGCGGATACAAATGGCGGCTGGTGACAGTCGCAAACGACGTAGCTAAGGGACAGGAACTTTAAATGGAGATAAAATTTCACGACACCTTATCCGGACAACTTAAAGATTTTCAAGTTGGTGGTACCGGTGAAGTCTCCCTTTATACCTGCGGTCCGACGGTCTATTACTACGCGCATATTGGTAACTTCCGGACCTTTGTGTTCGAAGATCTGTTGCGCCGTTTTCTCGAGTCCGAGGGTTATAAAGTCCGACACGTGATGAATATCACGGATGTCGATGATAAAACGATTGCGGGCGCTCAGCGTGAAAAGAAATCGCTTCGGGAGTACACTTCCTTTTACACGGATGCCTTCCTGGAAGACCGGAAAGCTCTGAATATCCTGCCTGCTGGGGTGATGCCGAATGCCACCGATGAAATTCCGGCGATGATTTCGCTTATCGAGACCCTGGTGGCCAAGGGGGTTGCGTACAAGGCGGAAGATCGTTCGGTCTATTATCGGGTTGCCGGATTCCCCGGTTATGGCAAACTCTCCAAAAAAAAACTGGATGGGAATATCGCGGGAGCCCGCGTGGACCAGGATGAGTATGAGAAAGAAGAGGGGGCAGATTTTGTGCTTTGGAAGGCCGCTAAAGAGAACGAACCTTCCTGGGATTCGCCTTGGGGCAAAGGACGACCAGGCTGGCATATTGAATGTTCGGCCATGTGCATGTGTCATCTTGAGGAAACGGTGGATATTCACGCGGGCGGTGAAGACCTTGTGTTCCCGCACCATGAAAACGAAATTGCCCAATCCGAGGCCGCGACCGGTAAACCTTTTGTCCGTTATTGGCTACATGCCAAGCATCTTCTTGTCAACGGGGAGAAGATGTCCAAATCAAAAGGGAATTTTTTCACACTTCGCGATCTTCTCCAAAAAGATTATGACCCGATGGCGATTCGTTATGCCTTGATGTCGGTCCATTACCGTCAACAGCTCAACTTTACGTTTGAAAGTCTGAAAGAAGCTCGTGAGGTCATCGAAAAACTGGATAACTGTTATTTTCAATGTCTGAGCCGTCTTCAGATTGCCGGACAAAACACTGGCGGGGAACTGGATCTCAGTGCCTCTGTGGCTGAAATCGGGAAGGCTCTAGGGGACGACCTGAATATTGCCGTGGCTCTGGCTGTTCTCCAAAAAACCGTGACCGAGATCAACGCACATCTCGCGAAGCTTTCGGAAAGGGGACTGTCCACTTGTGTAGGATTTTTTGAAAGGGTGGATCGAATCTTCGGATTTGACATTTCATCCGTCCGAGAGGTTCCCTCTGATGTAACGCGCATACTTTCGGAATATGTTGAAGCCAGGAAAGTAAAAGACTTCTCGACCTCGGACCAACTTCGGAAAGCTATCGCTGAAAAAGGCTGGCAGGTCAAAGATGGCCGCCCTGGTGAGCCTTCGACGGTCAAAAAAAATCGCCGGGTCTGGGATGGAAAAAAATAACCGAATCCCGGTTTTAAAATTGAAACAGGTGGGTATGAGGAAAAAGGGGATTTTTATTACATTTGAAGGAGCGGAAGGGAGCGGGAAGAGCACGCAGATCAGAGAAGCGGTGAAATTCTTCCGGGAAAAAGGGCGCGAAGTGGTTCTTCTTCGTGAGCCGGGCGGGACAAAGATTAGTGAGGTGATCCGTAAGATTTTGCTAGACCGTGCAAATCAAGGGATGAGTCACGCCACCGAGCTTTTTCTTTATCTTGCGGCGCGTGCCCAGATTGTGGAGGAAAAAATTTTACCCGCTCTTCGGGACGGAAAAGTTGTCATTTCGGACCGATTCGAAGATTCAACGAGGGCCTATCAGGGGTTTGGGCGCGGATTTTCTCTCGAGACGATCGAAACCATGAGCCGGCTTGTTCGCGGTACTTTAATTCCAGACCTTACGTTTGTGCTCGATGTGGATATCGCCAAGGGGCTGGCGCGTGGTGGCCGGCACGACCGGATTGAGTGGGAGGCCCTGAGTTTCCATCAGAAAGTTCGTCAGGGTTATTTGACGCTTGCGCGAAGGGAGCCAGGTAGAATGCTGGTTCTCGACACGAACCAGCCTGTTTCGGTTGTCAGACAGTGTGTTCTGGAGAGGCTAAAACATGTATTTGGCAAATAAAACCCAAAAACTGGCTGCCCGGATACTGGAATCTCATATGGCCCAGGGAAGAGTGTCGCATGCCTATATTTTTAGCGGTTCCGGAGAGGCTTCGGAGATGGCCGAGTTGGCGGGCGAACGTAGTAGCGCCGACATTAAGGAAGAGTTTGCGGTGGCGTTCGCCGCGGCGCTTCTATCCGGAAGTGAAAAACTTTTTGGAACGGCGGCATCATCAGTCTCGGCACGAATCTGGAAACGCAACCATCCGGATGTCCGCTGGATTGGTGAAGATCAAGAGGAACGGTCAATCAAAGTCGGGGATGACAGCAGTGAACGGGGCACGATTCGCGAAATTATTCATTGGGCGGGGATTAAACCTTACGAAAGCCCATGGAAGCTTTGCATCGTTTTGAAGTCGGAGCGGCTGACGGACGTGGCGGCAAATGCTTTTTTGAAAACGCTGGAGGAACCGCCGCCCCATACGGTGTTCCTTTTGCTCGTGGAAAATAAAACACATCTTCTTGAGACCATCCAGTCCCGGTGCTTTGAGATCCGGATACCGGCTTCCGAGAGTCTTGCTGTGCCGCGAAGTCCTGCGGCTCTCGCGATGATACCGGTGAAAGAGATTTTGGAGACTTATCCCTCGCTTTCTAAAGAAGATTTGAAACGAAAACTTGATGGTTTGATGGCGTTCATTCGGGAAAAAATCACGAACCTGGTTTCAGTCGACTCGCCGGATCTGGATCGCTGGCTGGAAGCGATGGACCTTGTTTATGATTCCAAAGCGGCCCTCGAAGCTAGTGCGAATTCCAAACTCATGTTGACCCGACTCGCGATGCGTCTTTCAAGAATATTACCTGCAGACAGAAAAGGATTGATTTGATGACGAATTATTATCTGACGACTCCCATTTATTATGTGAACGGAAAGCCTCATATCGGACACGCGTACACGAGCATTCTTTGCGACACGTTTGCACGGTTCCACCGGATGCTTGGCGAAGAGGTCTTTTATCTCACGGGAACGGATGAGCATGGAATTAAGGTACAAAAATCAGCCTTAAGCGAGGGGAAAACTCCCCAAGCTTTTGTCGATGAGATTGTGCCCAAATTCCGGGAACTCTGGACTCTCCTCGGAGTCGAGTATGATCACTTCATTCGCACCACGGATGATGACCATAAGGCCGGGGTTCGGAAAACCTTAAGCGCACTCGAGGCGCAAGGTGACATTTACAAGGCCTCTTATCATGGCTGGTATTGCACACCTTGTGAATCTTTTTGGACGGAACTCCAGCTTAAAGAAGGGAAATGCCCGGATTGCGGTCGTGCGGTTGAGCAGCTTGAAGAGGAAAATTATTTTTTTAAGCTGTCAAAGTACCAGCAATGGTTGATTGATTATATTCAGAGCCATCCGGATTTTATCCGGCCGGATTACCGGAGAAATGAAATTCTCGGGTTTCTCCGCGAGCCCCTTGAAGACCTTTGCATTACCAGACCCAAATCGCGCTTGTCGTGGGGAATTGAATATCCCGGTTCCCAAGACCACGTCGTCTATGTCTGGTTTGACGCACTGCTTAATTATTTGACCGCCCTCGGTTATCCCACGGAAGAATCAAAGTTTAAAAAATACTGGCCGGTGGATTGTCATATGCTCGGAAAGGATATCTTGCGTCAGCACGCGGTGTACTGGCCGATCATGCTCCGTGCCATGGGCGTAGAAATGCCCAAGCTTGTGCTGGCTCACGGGTGGTGGAAAATCGGAGGGGAGAAAATGTCAAAATCCCTCGGAAATATCGTGGATCCGGTTGCGATTGTAAAAAAATACGGTAGCGATGCGTTTCGATATTTTTTGATGCGTGAAGTCACTCTGGGACTCGACGGGACGTATTCCGAGGATCTCCTGAAAGAACGATACACGAGTGATCTTGCGAACGATATTGGCAATCTATGGCACCGGACGGCATCCATGATTGAGAAGTATTTTGAGGGGAAAGTCCCAGCGTGCTCTCAGGGTTCAGACAAAGCCCCGCTTTTTCAAAATGCCATCGGTTTGTGGGGTAAGGTTTACCAGGATATGTCGGCTTATGATCCGAGAGAATCGCTTGCGAAGATCTGGGCCGTTGTCACTCAGGCCAATCAGTTTGTCGAGGAGAAAAAACCTTGGGTGCTCGCGAAGCATGGGGATCAAAAACAGGAGCTTGCCGATACGCTTTATGTGCTTGCTGAAACGGTGGCGCATATCGGTGTTTTGCTTCAAGCCTTTCTACCGGAAACCTCACAGAAAATAACAAGTCGTTTGAAACTCTTCGACCCCCTTGCGATTAAAGACGAATCTGCTTTCAGGCAACCGCTTGTGAAAGCGGGAACGGCGATTGAAAAAGGAGATCCTCTTTTCCCCCGTCTTGAAGATAAGACCGCACCATGCTGACGGACACGCATCTTCATCTCCATTTTCCCCAGTATGACGTGGACCGCGATGATGTGATCCGTCGCGCGATTGCCGGGGGAGTGGGGCTCATGATTAATATCGGAACGGATCTGGAAGATTCCCGCAAGGCCGTCCAGGTTGCTGAAACCTATCCCGAGGTGTATGCCGCAGTGGGGTATCATCCTCATGAAAGCAGGCACGCAAGCCGGGACACACTTGCGGAGTTGGAAAAACTTACCGCACATCCCCGGGTGGTCGGCGTGGGAGAGATCGGGCTTGATTATTTTCACAATCATTCTCCGCGGGAGACCCAGCAGGAGATACTTCGAGTGTTTCTGTCCTGGTATCGACGATATCAGAAGCCGATCCTACTCCACTGCCGTGAAGCTTACGAGGACATGCTCCGGTTGCTGAAAGAGGAAGTGGAACGCCCGTGCCGCGGAGTGATCCATTGCTACTCGTCGGATTCGGAAACGATGTTTAAATTTCTGGAGCTCGGGTTTTACATTGCGTTCGGGGGTGCTGTAACTTATAAAAAAAACGAAGTTCTGAGAGAAGCTTGTCGCCAATGCCCCGCGGAGCGATTGTTGGTCGAGACGGACGCACCGTATCTTGCCCCTCAGTCAAGACGGGGTGAAAGGAATGAACCTCTTTTTTTGGTAGAAACGGCTGAATTTATCGCGGCGCTTCGCGATTGCGATCCGGGGGAGCTCTTTATGGAAACGACGGCCAACGCCAGAAGACTTTTTGGTTTATGCTAAATCGCATTTTCCTTTTTTTAAAACACGAACGGGTTTACCTGCTTCTTATCGTGTTGATCAGTGTTTTTTATGCGGCGATTACGATGGGAACTGGGAGGAAAATTCGCGCGCCGCAGGCGGTCACATCACAAGCTATGGAGGAATTCAAAGCCGCGGAACGCCAATTTAACGAACAATCATCCTCCGAACGTGCGTTCGAGGAGTTTAGGGGCCGGGAACCTCTTTTGGCCCGCTCTTTCGAGTTTTTTACACTTTTTTTTCTGCTCGCTATTGTCGCAGGGCTGGGGATCGATTTTATCCTGCTTGCCCGTCCTTCGGTGCGTAAGAAGTTTTTGAATCGTCCTGACCCGCCTCCGGTTCGCGTATGGCCCTTTTCCATTCTGTTCAGGACAGTGGTCCTTTTTATTGTTTGGGGTATTGTTCTCAGTGTGGTGATTGGTTTACTGGAATCGTTTCTTTTGAAAACGGGTTCGGAAAATTTGCTTATGATTTTTCATACGTTGGCGCTTGATCTCCTTTGCATCCTGTTTGTGGTTCAATTTTTAAAGAAACAGGGGAGTTCCTGGCGCGAACTTGGCTTTAATATCCCGCAGGGAAGGACATTGAAGGAAATGGCGATAGGCGTTACCGGGTATCTCGGGACTCTACCGTTATTTGTTCTGGTGCTGGCGGCACTGATTTATTTTTCTAGCCTGTTCAGCTATGAACCGCCGCCGCATCCCCTTGTGAACGTTTTTGTGGAAGAAGAAAATCGACTGCCGCTTCTTGTTATCTTTTCAGTATTGATTGGCGCGGTGATCGGGCCTGTTTTTGAAGAAATTTTTTTCCGGGGTTTTTGTTATCCCATACTTAAAGGAAAGATTGGGAAGGTGGGGGCGATGGTGGTGAGCGCGGCCTTTTTTGCGTCGATTCATCACACTGGATTTGTTTTTTGGCCCATTTTTATTCTCGGAATGGCGCTGGCGTATCTTTATGAAACGAGACGTTCACTGCTAGCGCCGATCACGCTCCATGTGGTTCATAATTCGCTATTTATCGGATATTTTTTTCTTGCAAAACAGGTGATCAATTCAGGCCATTCACTTTCATAAGGGAAACAAGTCATGCAAAATAAAAAGGTTCCATTCGCACCGATTAAATTTTCACGGCACGCGCTCTATCTTTTGGATCAGCGGAAACTTCCGGCCCGGGAAGTCTGGGTCGTTTGCCGGAATTCTCGCATGGTTTGGAAGGCCATCCGGGACATGATTGTTCGAGGAGCGCCTGCGATTGGCATTGCCGCGGGCTACGGTCTCTACCTGGGGGTTCGGCATTTTCATGGAAACCAGAAGGGTTTTTTAAAAACCCTGTCTGACCAGAGTTGTTTTCTGGATTCGGCCCGGCCCACGGCACGCAATCTTGCTTATGCGTTGGAGAGAATTATGAAAGCCGTTCGTTGTAGGGGGGATCGGAGCGTTGAAGAGTTGAAAACCCTGGTGCTGGAAGAAGCGATTCGAATTCATCATGAGGATATAGAACTTTGCCAAAAAATCGGGGCATTGGGGGCCGCACTCTTTAAAAAGGGGGATACCCTCCTGACCCATTGTAATGCCGGAGGGCTCGCAACTTCCGGGTATGGAACTGCCCTCGCAGTTTTTTATGCGTTAAAGGAGAAAAAAATACCTTTCTCCGTTTTTGTGGACGAGACACGACCCCTGTTGCAGGGGGCGCGCCTGACAGCCTGGGAGCTTCAAAAAAGCAAAATTTCCGCCACCCTGATATGTGACAATATGGCGGCCAGCCTGATGCGTGCAGGAAGAATTGACGGCGTTGTTGTGGGCGCGGACCGGATTGCGATGAACGGAGACACTGCAAACAAGATCGGAACTTATGGTGTTGCGGTGTTAGCTAAGGTTCACGGGATTCCTTTTTACATTGCCGCGCCGAGTACAACTTTTGATCTGAAAGCGAAAACCGGGGAGGATATCCCGATCGAAGAGCGGCCGCATCACGAGGTGCGCGAAGTCCTGGGGAGACAGCTTGCGCCGAGAGGAATGAAGGTGTTTAATCCATCATTTGATGTGACGCCCCACGGCTACATTTCCGGCATTATCACGGAGACCGGGGTCTTGCGTCCGCCATTTACAAAATCGATACAACGAATTAGCAAGCTCCTTGTAAAGTCATAGCGCCGGTGTGGTGGCCGGTTTGAATGAGGAGTGGTGAGGATGAACGAAATTGATTTTATTGAACATCTGAGACGGAAAATTTCCGGATCATGCGCGGTGCCAGTGGGAATCGGAGATGACGCGGCGGTTTTGGCGCCGTTGCGCCGGGGGAGGCTTGTCGTTTCCACGGATATGCTGGTTGAAAACATTGATTTCAGAATAAAAAAAGAAGGTCAACGTCTGTTGACATCCAACGAACCTGACAGCTTTTTGACGCCTGAGCAAATTGGCCGCAAGGCGCTAGCGGTCAATTTAAGCGACCTGGCGGCGATGGGGGCAAACCCGCTGGCGTTTGTGTTGACGATCGGAAAACCGGCTTATGTTAGTACGAAATGGCTGGATCGTTTTTATAACGGATTGCTGAAGATTGCTAGGGAGTATGGTGTTAATTGCATCGGTGGAGATTTTTCTCGAGCGCATGAGTTCTCGGTCAGTGTGACCATTTTGGGAAGCGCCGAAAAGCCGGTTCTCCGGTCTGGCGCAAAGCCCGGAGACTGGATCGGGATCACGGGAACGCTGGGAGGCTCGATCCGCCGGCATCATTTTAATTTTACACCGCGAGTGAAAGAAGGGGTGTTACTTTCTCGACGTTCGCTTGCCCACAGCATGATTGATGTTTCGGACGGCCTTTATCAGGATCTTCGGCACATTTTGCGTACGTCGGGTGTTTCGGCTGAAGTGGATCTTGAAGCGATCCCTGTCTCTTCAGATGCGGTCGTTCTGAGCAACGGGGATGAAGTTGCTGCGCTTAAACGGGCATTGACGGACGGTGAGGATTTTGAGTTGTTGCTAACGGCATCACCGAGACAAAAGGCGGTGCTTGGGTCCCTATGGGCACGGAAGTTTCCTTCGGTCAGGATAACCTGGATAGGGCGAATCGTGAAAGGTCGGCCTGAAGTTCGCTGGCTTTCAAAAAATAAAAAAAATCGGTTCCCTAATTTGGCCTGCGATGGCTATCAACATTTCTAAGAACAAAAGACTTTTTTCTCAGGCGACTCTAAAGCTCCGTTTCGTGTGATATGAAAAAACAATCGGTTATTACGAATTCTGCGAACGAAACGATTCGCTTTGCGAAAAAATTCGCGAAGGGATTGAAACCCGGCAGTGTGCTTTGCCTAGAGGGGGATTTGGGGAGCGGCAAAACGACTTTTATGAAAGGGTTGGCCGAAGGTTTGGGGCTCAAGAATCCTTCCCAGGTGAAAAGTCCGACCTTTGTTCTGATGCATGTTTATAAGGCGCGGGTTCCTTTATATCACTTTGACTGCTACCGCCTTGATGGAGCTGATGAGTTATCGAACATCGGAGTTTCTGATTTTGCGGGTGATCCCGAAGCTATCACTTGTGTCGAATGGGCTGAAAAGGCACGCGAGTTGATCCCTCCTTACGCCGTCCGGATTTGTTTCAAAATCCTGGGTGTTTCTAAACGGCGCCTTGTCATTGGCTGATTAAAATCCTCCTCAGAAAAGAATGGGGTGGTTTTTTTAGGATATGATTAATGCTGAAATAAAAAATGTAAATAAAGCATTGACAAAAATACTACGGATTGTAGTATGACGACATGATCAAGAGCATAAAAGAGTGGCCCGAAAATGAAAGACCGAGAGAAAAATTACTCGGTAAGGGGAGTGAAGCATTATCGGATGCCGAGTTGCTGGCGGTGCTTTTTGGTCACGGAGTTCGTGGTATGGATGCGGTCAGTTTTTCGCGTGTTTTGCTTAGTGAGGCGGGTGGACTGAGGTCGTTGCTTAATCAACCGCAGGATTTTTCGGGAAAAATGAAAGGGATGGGGCAGACTAAAGTTGCCATTCTTTGCGCTGTCCGTGAGCTTGGATTGAGACATCTGCGGGAAAAGATAACCGGGCAGAATTTCGTCCGGAGTCCCCAGGCGGTGGCAGATTATCTTTGCGCCGCGCTTCGGGATCGGAAGCGCGAAGTTTTTAAGGTGATTTTTCTCGATAAATCTTTGAGAATTCTGGGGGAAAAGGATCTTTTTATCGGGACGATTGATGAGGCGGCAGTTCATCCGCGAGAAATTGTAAAATCTGCCCTGGAATTTCATGCCTCCAACCTTGTTCTGGTCCATAATCATCCTTCGGGCAAGATCGAGCCCAGCCGGGAGGATTACGAGATCACCCAAAAAATAAAAGCTGCCTGTCAGACTGTTTCGATTCGGATTCTGGATCACATCATCGTTGGGGAGAATCAGTATTTCAGCTTTTCTGAACGAAATGCCTTGTGACGACAAACCTAACATCTGACAACCTGTCCAAAGAGTAAGAAAAAATAACGAAACCTCTTTTTGTCGGTGGTTCTCTTTTATTTTAGGCAGGAGAGAAAAGAGGCGATGTCGGTAAGATCTTTTAAGATGTGATCAGGCGAGTGAGAGCGAAAATCCTCGTGTGTCCGACCGTTGGTAAGAACTGCAATGCTGCGTAACCCTACGCGATTGGCGGCTACGATGTCGTGTTCGGTATCTCCGATGACAAAAGTTTGTTGCTTATTGAATTTCTGATTTGCGATTTTTTCGGATTGTTGGATGCCTGCCAGAAGAATCAGGTGTCGCTCTCTCGCATGGTTCCCAAAACCCCCTGTGCGAAAATAATGTTCGATGCCGCCCCGGGCGAGTTTCATTCTTCCTGCGCCCTCAAAATTGCCGGTACCCAGAGCTAAAAATAGTTCATCGTTTTGGGAGAGGTGTTCCAAGAGAGGAATGACTCCCGGCATTAATTCGAAACGAGGGGACCGGCGGATACGATCCTCAAAGATGGCCTCGTAGCGTGTCATGAGGCGGTAAAATTCTTCCTTCGAAAGTATGCGACCGAGCTCCCTTATGGCGATTTCATCAAAGATCGCCGGATCTGTTTTACCGTGAGGATCCAGATCTTTCCAGCAGTCGGGAATGCCAAATATTTCCGCGAAAGCCTCTTCCAGAGCTATTTTGCCCGCTCCCCCTGTCAGCAGAAGTGTACCATCGATGTCGAACAGCAGAAGCTTTTTTTGCATGCGGGATTTTATCATACTGTGCAATGGTTGACATTTTTGTGGAAAACCAGCCTTAGGCCAGCTAAAAGCGCTTTCATGATTATTTTGCATCCGCTATACTAACGACCACGATTGTTGCGTTTTGATGATTGATTATGGTGAGTTGAGGCTTTATCGTATTTCTCGAACCCGTTTATGATGTCCAGGAGCGACCTAACTGTGTTACAGCCGAACCTTCCCAATCTTGATACTCCGGCCAAACTGACGCCGATGATGGAGCAGTACCGATCCATCAAGAAGACTCTTTCCCAGGACACGGTTCTTTTTTTTCGGCTGGGCGATTTTTATGAAATGTTTTTTGAGGATGCTGTGCGCGCGTCTGACATTCTTAATATCACCCTGACGGGGCGCGAAGGCGGTGAAGCGGGCCGGGTTCCCATGTGCGGATTTCCTCATCATGCCTTCCAGGGGTATGTCAGGACCTTGCTCGATAGTAATCTCAAGGTTGCGATTTGCGAACAAATCGGAGATCCCGAACAGGCCAAGGGGCTTGTGGAACGCAAGATAACACGGATTATCACACCCGCCACTTATCTGGATGACGAAACGCCTCAGAAAAACTTGCAATACATGGCGGCCATTCTTGCGGACAAAAACACGGCGGTCCTGGCCTATCTTGAGCTCAGCACCGGTGAGTTCTATGTTCGCGAGGTACTTCCAGATCGGCTGACTGATGAATTATCCCTCCTGGGGCCACGCGAAGTAGTGATACCGAAATCTCTGGAACTGCGCAAAGATCTGACGGGTTTCATTCGGGAGACGATTCAGGTAGCTCTGACGGTTTACGAAGACTGGATTTTCGAATATGAAGACTCGATGAGGCTTCTGGTTGAGACGTTTAAATTGGGATCCCAGAAAGCGGTGACTTTTCACGATCATCCTCTGGCGGTCGGTGCTGCCGGCGCAATTCTTTATTATCTTAAAGACCATTTTCACAGTGCCCTCGAGCATGTGCAGAAACCGCGACTTTTTAACGCAAGTCAGTTTATGACCCTTGATCGCCCGGCTCAGAAGAGTCTGGAACTCACTACGTCTCTTAGCGGCCGAAAAGATTATGGATCCCTGCTTTCGGTGATTGATCGGACCTTGACGGCGATGGGATCGCGTATCCTTTATCACTGGCTCACTCATCCGTTGCTGGAGGTCCGTGAAATCCGGCGGCGTCAGGATTCCGTCAGAGACTTGATTCAGGAAGGACGCCGGACTGAGTTAATCGCGAAGCTCCTCAAGGGAGTTAAGGACATGGAACGGACCCTTAGCCGGCTGAATTACGGTGTGGCGAACGCGCGGGATCTTGTGAACCTCCGGATTTTTCTTGAGAGGGTCCCGGAGCTTCGCAATCATTTGGCGGCGTTTGAGAGTGAATGGATTCGTTCGCTCCAGAAAAATATCCAGCCTTTTCCCGCGATCAGTGAATTAATCGGCTGTGCGATTGTCAACGAGCCGCCTCTTGCCGTGAAGGATGGGGGCCTGATCCGGGACGGTTATTCAAGAGATCTCGATGACCTTCGCGGAATCTCAAAAAATGGAAAACAATGGATCCTTGATTTTCAACATCGGGAGATTGAACGTACCGGCATTAAGTCGCTAAAAATTAAATATTCGCAGGTTTTTGGCTATACCATCGAGATCAGCAAATCTTATTTGTCACAGGTTCCGGAAAATTATGTCCGTCGGCAGACACTGGCAAATGCGGAGAGGTTTATTGTCCCTGAACTTAAGGAATGGGACGAAAAGATTTCCGGTGCTCAGGACAGAATACAAGCACTGGAATATCAGGTCTTTCTTGAAATTCGGCAGAAGGTGCTTGAAGAACTGCACGCGCTTCAGGATATGGCCAAGTCTGTTGGCATGTTGGATGCACTGATGTCGTTTGCTCACATTGCGATTGAAAAGAAATGGGTTGCGCCGGAAGTGAACGAGGGGTTTAGGATTTCGATCGAGGGAGGTCGTCATCCGGTCGTGGAGAGTATGCTTCCCACCGGGAAGTTTGTTGAAAACGATACCTTGATGGACCGTTCCAAGGACCAGTTGATCATTTTGACAGGGCCCAACATGGCCGGGAAATCTACCTTTATTCGTCAGGTCGCCCAGATTGTGCTCCTTGCCCAGATGGGGTCCTTTGTACCGGCCCGAAAAGCGGTGATCGGGCTTGTCGACCGGATTTTTACACGAATTGGCGCGTCGGATGATCTTGCGCGCGGCGAAAGTACATTCATGGTTGAGATGCTTGAGACGGCTCATATCCTGCATGAGGCGACGGATCGTAGCCTTCTCGTTCTCGATGAGGTGGGACGCGGTACTTCGACCTTTGACGGGGTCAGTATTGCATGGGCGATGTGCGAATTTCTTGCTCAAGGAGACAGACGACCCCGGACGCTTTTTGCCACGCACTATCACGAACTTACTCAGCTAGAGGAGCATTTTGCCTGGATCCGAAATTATAAAATGGCTGTTAAAGAAACACAGGAGGGTGTCTTGTTTTTGAGAAAAGTTATCCGTGGGGCCTCGGAACGTAGTTATGGGATTCATGTAGCGGAGCTGGCAGGCATTCCGGCAGAAGTCACGATTCGCGCCAAAGAAATCCTTGCGATTCTTGAAAGTGAAAATACTGAGGCAACGGAAATGATCGAGTCTGGGAAGACTAAAAAATCCAAAGTCATTGCGGAAAATTTTTCGGTATTTTCGAGTTCGACTGAGAGTAAGCCCAGTGCGGTCGAAGAAACTCTGAAGCAGATGGACATTGACCGGATGACGCCGATCGAGGCGCTTCAGAAGATCGCCGAATTAAAAGATAGACTTAAAAAACAAAAGAGCTAGATGTGGGATGGTTATTTTGATTTCTGGAGGTTCAAATGGGTAAAATACATGTCTTGCCGGAGCAGGTGGCGAACAAAATAGCGGCGGGCGAAGTCGTTGAACGACCATCCGCCATTGTCAAAGAACTGACGGAAAATTCTCTGGATGCAGGTGCGAACCAGATTGAGATTTGTGTCCGGCATGGTGGAAAGAGCCTTATCCGAGTGACCGATAATGGGGCGGGAATGAGTGCGGAGGATGCACAGATTTCGGTCCAGCGTCATGCCACAAGCAAGATTGAGAAAGCGGAAGACCTTAATGAGATACGGAGCTTTGGATTTCGGGGGGAGGCTCTTTCCAGTATCGCTGCGGTTTCAAGGTTCACTCTTCAAAGTCGAGCCGAAGGAGCGGACATTGGAATCGAACTTGTCATTGAAGGCGGTTCTCTTGTGAAAGCAAAAGAATGTTCCGTTGCGAGGGGAACGACGGTCGAGGTTCGAGACCTTTTTTTTAACACGCCGGCGAGAAGAAAATTTCTTCGGCAAGACTCGACTGAGTTCGGGCATGTTCTCGATGCGGTGACTTGTCTTGCCCTTGCCAATCTGAATGTCCATTTTACGCTTGTTTCGCAGGAGCAAGTGGTTCTTGATTTGCTTCCCACCGAAGATCTTTCTGTCCGGGCGCGTGCTATTTTTGGCGATCGTTGGGCAGATCAGGCGCTCTCGGTGCGCGGGGATATCCCTTATGCCAAGCTTTCGGGGCTTGTAGGAAAACCAATGCTGGCTTCTGGGAACAGGCATGGGCAGTTTTTTTTCATCAATAAACGTTGGGTAAAGGCTTACGGTCTTTCGCATGCTCTGCAGGCGGGTTATCACGGGTTTCTCATGCAACATCAGTTTCCTGCCGCGATTCTTTTCCTGGAGGTGGATCCCCGAAATGTGGATGTTAATGTGCATCCGACGAAACAACAGGTACGGCTTTCCCACGAGGGGATGATTAAATCCTTGATTGAAAAAACGGTTTCTCAGGCACTCAACCAGAATCAGGATCTTCTGCCTCGGGCGGGTGTTACTGGAGAAACGACCCTCGGTGAGCCGACGTCTCAACCGGTTTTCCATACAAGCCCTTTTTCGTTTGGGAATTCAGAAAACGGGGCTTCCTTAAAGGTGGCGGAGGAGCTGAACAACAAGGATTTTCCTTCCTCGGCTGATTTCCCTATTCTTATCGGGAAGAAGGTTCAGATTACAAAAATTCTTGGTCAGATTCATCGTACTTACATTGTGGCTGAAACGGAAGAAGGCTTTGTCCTGGTGGATCAACATGCGGCGCATGAGCGGGTTATGTTTGAGATACTGATGAAGAGCTTTCAATCCCAAACTCCCGCTTGCCAGAAGCTTCTCATTGAAGAATCATTTGATCTACATCCCCGGCAGGTTGAGACGATGAGAAAATATCTGGGATTCTTAAATCAAATTGGTTTTGAAACGGAATGGTTTGGAGAGCGGTCGTTTGTTGTTCGTGGCGTTCCGTCGATTCTGGCCGATTCAAATCCCGTTATGATTTTAAAAGGTTTTGTCGAAGAAAAAGAGGACGGAAAGGTTCGGACATCACTTAAGGGAGCCGAAGAGGATGTTGCGGCGATCGTTGCTTGTAAACGACGTTCTGTCAAGGCGTCGGATCCTCTGAGTTTTGAGGCGATGCAAGGCCTTTTGAAGCGTCTGGGACAATGCCAAAATCCGTTTAACTGTCCTCACGGTCGTCCCACGCTGATTCGTCATGCGACCGGTGATATTGAAAAGCAATTTGGTAGAAAGGGATAATTCTTAAACCGGAAGAAATAAAATGTCATTCTCTCTTGTTTTGCGTGGAAAGAGCATTTTCTCAGGGCAGGGTTTCGACCTTAAGTTGTCTCTGATGATTTTTATCATGAAAGATTAAATAGCACTTTCTGTTTGACTGCGGATTGTCCTAGTGGATTTTGATAACGGTTCCCACGAAGGGGTAGCGGCTCCCCGGGGAATGGGGCATCAATGATGGGAGATTTCTTCATGATACCGGATGAAGATAGAGGTCTGACCGTACCACATATTTATAAGGTGGATGAGTATGCTCACCTGATTGCGCCTGAGGTGATGGACAGGATTCAGAGAAAGGCGGCCGCCTTAAAAGGTCTCCGTGTGGTCAATATCAATTCGACTTATTACGGAGGGGGAGTGGCAGAAATTCTTCATTCCCTGGTTCTGTTGATGAATGATGTCGGGCTTCAAACGGGTTGGCGTATGATCCACGGAATTCCCGATTTCTTTTTTATTACTAAAAAAATGCACAACGCGCTTCAGGGGGGGGCGATCCATCTGACCGATCGCAAACGCGAGATTTATGAAAAAACGATTTATGAGAATGCGATCCAGACCCACCTCAATCACGATTGTGTTGTGGTACATGATCCCCAACCGCTTCCGTTGATCAATCACTATCCAAGGAAGAGTGCCTGGATCTGGCGTTGTCATATCGATCTCTCCCGTCCTCATGCGCATTTGTGGGAATACCTCACATCGTTTATCACCAAATATGATACGGCTATTTACAGCATCAAAGAGTACTCTCAGAAATTGCCGATGCCGGAGCATTTTTTTCTGCCCGCGATCAATCCCTTTTCGCTCAAAAATAAAATGCTGGAAGAATCGGAGATCGAGGAGCGTTTGAACCATTACAAAATACCGACGGATCTTCCGATTATTTCTCAAATATCCCGCTTTGACCGATGGAAAGATCCCGAGGGTGTCATTCGCGCCTTTCAAATCGCACGGAAGGAAGTTGACGCAACGCTCGTCTTGCTCGGGAATATGGCATCGGATGATCCGGAAGGACAGGAGGTTTTTGAATCGCTTTTGAGTAAGCGGGATGACCGGATCTTGATTCTGGCCTGCGGCGATGATACGGCGCTTGTGAATGCACTTCAGCGTCGTTCCGCAGTTGTCCTACAAAAGTCTATTCGGGAGGGGTTTGGTCTTACAGTGACGGAAGCCATGTGGAAGGGGACTCCCGTGATTGGTGGAAACGTTGGAGGAATTCGCTATCAGATTGATCATCAACATAATGGTTTTCTTGTGGATTCTGTCGAAGAAACTGCTCACTATATCGTTCAGCTAGTCAAGGATCGGAAACTGCGGGACAAGATGGGACAACAGGCGCGTGAGAGCGTGAAGAAGAAATTTCTCATGATAAGGCTCTTGGAGCAATATCTTGATTTATTTGCTGAATGCCGGAAATAGGAGATAGGGATTGTGATCATGATCAAACGAGGGGACATCACGAAGGAAAATGTGGATGTCATCGTTAATGCGGCTAACACAGGATTGAAAGGGGGCGGTGGTGTTGACGGGGCTATTCATCGTGCGGCGGGACCGCAGGTGATGGTGGAATGCCGGGCCATTGGACAGTGCCCGACTGGAACGGCGGTGATTACAGGCTGTGGAAATTTGCCGGCAAAGAAGATTATTCATACGGCAGGGCCCGTCTGGAATGGTGGAAGTCGGCGGGAACCGGAACTCCTGAGGGACTGTTATGCGGCCAGTTTTAAATTAGCGCAAGCCCACGGGCTTCAAACGATTGCTTTCCCTGCGATTAGTACGGGGGTGTATGGTTATCCGAAACGTGAAGCGGCGACGATTGCTTTGAACGTCGGGATTCAGTTCGAAAAGAATTTTGACGAAATTCGATATCTTTGTTTCTCGGCTGAGGATCTTCAGATCTATCAGGATACTTATGCAGTCCTTCGTAAACAACCAGGAGCGGATCATACCCGCAATGACTAAATTAACTTCTGCTTCGTCAAAGACTCAACAATTACTTGTTCTTTCGATTTCGGTGGCCTTACTCCTGATGGTGATTAAATTTATCACAGGTCTATTCACGCATTCGATGGCTATTATGGCCTCCGCGTTAGACTCGGCTCTTGATGCCGTGATGTCCTTCGTCAATTTGGTTGCGTTTCGTGAGGCTTCCAAGCCGCCGGATGAAGAACACGCCTACGGGCACGGGAAGATTGAAAGTCTCGCCAGCCTTTTTCAGAGTTTGCTGATTTTGATTAGCGGGTCGTATGTTATCTACGAAGCTGTCAAAAGGTTGAGCCTTGGCAGTTATGTCAGTGTAGTCCCCGTCGGGATTTTCGTAATTGTTTTTTCTGGAGGGGTCACATTTTTGCTTGCCTGGAGGCTCCGGAGGATGAGTCGCAAAACCAAGTCGTTAATTTTGGGAACGGAGACGTTGCATTATTCGATTGATTTCGTAGCGTATGCGGGGGTGTTGCTGGCTCTGATTCTTGTGGCGATCACAGGGTGGGTCGTTTGGGACCTTGTGGCTGCCATTGTTGTGGCGGGATATATCTTTTGGGAAGCTTTAAAAATCCTGAAACGCGCGGGGGGTGACCTCCTTGATCGCGGTCTGTCCAAAAAGGAATTGACCAAGTTAAGAAATTTGATTTTGAAACATCATCGTTCGATTGTGGGAGTGCACAATCTTAGAAGTCGATTTGCAGGTAACCAGCTTTTTCTTGATTTTCATATTGTCATTCGGGGAGAGGGGGACTTTGTCCGAGCCCATGAAATGACGGAGTCGCTGATCGCAAAGATTAAGAAACAACGGCCCCAATCAGACATCACGGTTCATTTTGATCCGGAAGAAAGTGAGGAACATCCATGAGAGTTTTAATTGTCGAAGATGAGAAGAAAATGGCGAGTTTTCTCGAACGAGGCTTGAAAGAGGAGGGTTATGCGGCGGACGTTGCCTACGATGGTGCACAAGGCTGGGAGTATGCCGTCACGAATGAATATGATATTTTGATCCTGGATTGGATGCTTCCCAAAATGAGTGGAGTGGATCTTTGTAAAAGAATTCGGGAGGAAGGAAAGTCAACCCCTGTTTTAATCTTGACCGCGAAAGATGCGATTGAAGATAAGATCCAAGGTCTTGATGTAGGAGCCGATGACTATTTGACGAAGCCTTTCAGTTTCGACGAACTCCTGGCCCGATTGCGGGCCCTTCTCAGGCGGCCTCGTAGCCTGAAAGATAAGACAGTGCTTGAGTGCGGAGGGCTGATCATGGATTTGATCAAACGGAGAGTAACGATCGCTGGTGAAGAAATCACTCTTTCACAGAAGGAATTTTCACTCCTAGAGCACTTGTTGCGACACCAGGGAGAGGTTATGTCCCGGACGGCGATTGCTGAACACGTGTGGGATCTTCATTTTGATCCTGCCAGTAACACGATCGATGTTTTTATCAATTTTCTCCGCAAAAAGATTGCGGAAAAGAATCCTGATTTCAGGATCGAAACTGTACGGGGTTCAGGCTACAGGTTGGTCAAGAATTCATGATCCGAATTCGTTCCTTCAAAATCCGTCTTGCTCTTTGGTATGCCCTGATCCTCCTTGTTTTTCTGGCGGGGTTCGGTCTCTTGATGCAGGCGGAGTTGTCCCGGACTCTTTACCGTGACGTGGAACATAGCCTGACGTTGGAGTCTCTCAGTATTCAATCGGCCATTATTGCACACCTTAAAGAAAGGCGAGCGATTACCCTGAGTCCTCCGCCCAAAATTGAAAAAGGAACTTTCGCGTTTTCTCCCGAATATCAGTCGTTTCTGGCGCGGGCGATTCGACATTGGGAAAAGCAACAAAAAAGAATCGCTCGAAGTCTTTATCTGGTTCGAGTGGTCGGGTTAGATCACTCGGTGATGTTATCGAATCTTGGCCGGTGGGAACGCGATATTATTTTCCCGGATTTTGAAAGGGATTCTGCGTTTATGGAGACTGGAAATTCATTTCAGACCATTCATTTCCAGAATCGGCCCATCCGGCTTTGTTATCAGTTGGCGCGGATTGAAGGGCGTCCTTTTTTTGTGGTTCAGGTGGCAAAGCCTCTGGATGAAATTGGAGAGACTTTGAACCGTTTGACGATTATCATCGCGCTCATTATCCCTTTCGGAGTTATGCTCGCGGGTTGGGCCGGGTGGTTTCTGGCAAAACGGTTTTTGAGGCCGGTTGATCGGATGATCCATCAATCGCGAACCATTACGGCGGCTTATCTAAAAGGGCGTTTACCGCGAACTTTTTCTCTTGATGAGTTAGACCGCTTGGCGGAAACGTTGAATGAGATGATTGATCGTCTCGAGGCTTCCACCCAAGCGGTCCGGGAATTTAGTGCCAACGTTTCTCATGAGTTCAAAACTCCGTTGGCGATTATCCGCGGGGAAATTGATCTGGCTTTGCGTCGTGACCGATCGCAAGCCGATTTACACAAAGCGCTAAGGATTATTAGCGAAGAGACCGATGGCCTGACTCGTTTGGTGAATGATCTTAATTTTCTCGTCAAAAGCGATTCTAAACAGCTGACACTTCAGCGTAAAACGCTTGTCCTTGACCAACTGATCGATTCGGTAGTCAGCTTGTATCGCGAAAGGTGTCAGAGGGAAGGTATTGCCTTGAAATATGATCGATCCGGTGAAGTCAAAATTCAAGGGGACGACCATCACTTAAAACGTCTTTTCATCAATCTAATGGACAATGCTGTAAAATTTACTGATGCTGGAGGCTCGATCACGATTGATTGCGAAACTCGTGACGGTGCCGGGATTGTCCGTATTCAGGATACGGGCATCGGGATTGACCCGGAGACTTTGGGCCATTTGGGAACGAGATTTTATCGAGCGGATCAGGCTAGGTCAAAAGAGGGGGCCGGGCTTGGTCTGAGTATCGTGCATGCGATTTGTGATGTTCACCAAGCCGAATTCAGAATTGAAAGCCAGATGGGCAAGGGAACCGCTGTTTCTGTGAAGTTTCGTCTCGCCTGAGATCCTTGTTTGATAAATGTAACACCCGCCTAAAGTCCTATAATCTTCGAATTGAAATTTTTTAACATGTTTTTAATCCTTTTTTAATGTTAACCCTGCTATTTTATGTTTGAGGAAGCAAATAAACGGTAATTAAAAAGGTTGAATTGATAATAATTGATATTTAAAAAGGTGAAAAAATGGAAATCAGTAGCCAGCTTTTAAAACCTTATATTGAAAAAATGGAAATAGAATGGCATCAACTTTACCTAGAAGTCTGCGGATCTTCGAGCGATGGGGTTGTTGAGATGAAGCCGACCATTGAGCAACGAATGAGGCAATTGGAAAAATTTAGAATTTCCGCAATGTATTTCGATCATGATGAAAAAGGATTTAAGGAATTCCCGAATCTTCGAGAAGCCTTGAGGCTTTTGAAGCTTGATCTCAGGACGACACGGCGTCAGTGGCGGCGGCATTTAGTGTCAAAAACCCGGACACAAAAGAGGCAGGAGCGTGCACGGTATGTGGCGAATCACACTGAAGGAAAATGATCTGGTTGCAGGGTTGCAGGCTTCTGATTTTAAGGATGCTTTAGCGAAAATGCTCGAGATGATTCCCAATTGGCGACTTAGTCCGAAGATGAAAAAAGATGTGTTTCAGTTACTGCTGGATCGTGAATGTATCGGAACCACGGCAATCGGGGGAGGGATGGCGTTACCACATTGTTTTTCCGAAGACGTTCATGAACCTATGGTGATGTTGGGTGTTAGCCCGGATGGCATTGTGTGCCCGTCTCTTGACGGACATCCCGTCTATTTTATCTTTATGCTATTACTCCCCAAGGATGATCAGGCGGAGCTGACGAAACGATCCATGCTTCAAAATGTTAAATGGATGCTTTCCGATCGGTCGTTGCGGGACGAGCTTCGGGTTACAAGATCGTCGGCTGATATTTATGATTGCTTGACGGGGCGCATTGGCTTCCCGTCGCGAGAGTCAGTTGTTTTTGAACATTAAAACGAATTTTGGGGATGGTATTTTTTTTTGATTGAGCAGTGAATCCTGATCGGATGATGTTGTAAGGCGGGGGGTCTGACAACGTATCCGATCAGGATTTTTTTTGTAGTAAAAATTGCGTGACCGTTTTTATTTGAAAATGAAATTTGACAAAAAACTCATGCAAAAATTATGTTTTAGGGCTTGCTTTCTCATTTCAAAAAAGTAGTATATCATCACTTAGACGTGCTGAATGTTGAGTTTAAAAAAGCGGTTTGAGAAGGCGCAGAAGTTGTAGAGATTGGTTTTATACAAGCTTATTTTAAATAGTAACGATCAAGTTTAGTTATACCTGCCCTTTTATTCCGCTCAAGCATAAGGTTCCCAAAATGCCTTTTCTGACGCGTGAGGCTGTCCAAGAACGTTTATATAAACGTATCGAAGACGGTGTAAATGGTTTTCGACAGAATATCGGTCTAATTGGTTCTCCCGGGGTTGGCAAATCTCGTTTGCTCAAAGATTTTTTTCAAACGATTTCACGAGATGCAAGACTCTTGCCTGTGTTTGTCAGGGGGGAGACGATCGACGATAAACAATTGGTGGAACAATGGCTCGGCGCGGTTCTTTGCAGTGTCTTGATCCACAAAGAGTTGGACATTTCCTCAAACCTTTCCGGGTTGATCCAACATACGGAACCCCTTATTCCTTCGACGGTTCAGGCTGTTAAACATATTCAGCGCCTGTTTCATCAGGAGAAAAAATCTTCCGCAGTTCGTGAGCTTTTTGGTTTAAGTTTGATTCTTTCGCGTGAAACCGGGAGAAAAGTGGTGCTGATCATCGATGAGTTTCAAGGACTCGAAAAACTGCCGGTTCCGGATCCCTTTGCCATGCTCGGAAAACAAATTATGCCGGCGAAGGAAGTTTTGTATCTTGTGACGAGTTCAGTGCGCGATCGTGCTCTTGAGATTTTTAGAAATAAGCTTTCCCTTCTGTTTGGTAATTTTGAACTTCTTGAGATGGCACCCTTCGGTTTCATTGAAATGGAAAAATATCTTGTTGATCGTATGCCCGCTCACCGGTGGACGGAACCGCTCAAGCGTTTCCTCTTCCATATGACCGACGGAGAGCCGCTTTATGTGGATCTTATGATCCAATGTATTGAAAAGATGGAGGTGCGCGAAATTCCTCAACCGGTGACCCCGGCCTTCCTGATTGATGCTTTTTGCCAGGAGCTTTTTGATGGTCGTGGCCGGATTGCGTTGCGATTTGAACAGAGGATTCAACAGTGCGTGAGTTTGTCTGAAAAAAACGGTGTTTATACGCGGGTCTTGATTTCTCTTAGCCAAGGACGACATAAGGTTATTCCGATCGCGGCATCGATTACAGAGACGGTCAATGAAACTCAAAAGGTGTTGAAGCGGCTTGTCCAGGAAGGACTGATTGTCAAGAGTGGCTCATTTTACCATCTACCGGATACTTTGTTCCGTTTTTGGATACGTGAGGTTTACCTGAAACGGCATGCGCTTTTTCTTCCCGAAGATCAGTCACTTCGAAAATCACTTTTTGATAAATTAAATGCGGTTTATGATTCTTGTGCGCAGATGCATAATGAGGATGTCGGAGTTCGCGTCGAAACGATGCTCAAGGAGTTTCGGAACGATACCGTCGAGTTTTTGCAGAAAAAAATTCAATGCCCGCAGTTTTCTGAGACTTCGTTAAAAGTTTTGTCTAATTCTCTTTTTGCAATTCTTGGAAAGGGTGGGCACGGCCGATGGCTTTTTTATGTTGCTGCGGAAGCAATTGATGAACATACGGTGGAGAATTTACTCAAAGATTCTAAAAATTTTCGGAATATTAAAAGGAAGGTTTTGATTGCCCTCAGCGGCATTGAGCAGAATGCGAAATTGATTGCTCAGGAGGCCAGGATGCAAATCTGGGATCTCCGCCAGCTAAATGTCTTTATGGATTATTACGATTTACCCAAGATTATCATCACCTCCCAGAGCAGGACTCATGGCACAGAACAAAAAACAGATGGATCGATTGTGGGCGCCGTGGCGCAAAACGTATCTGCGCTCAACTTGCGCTAAGTCGAAAGGTTGTCTTTTTTGCAGGCTACAGAGAGGCAAAGACGATCGTAAGAACCTGGTCGTCTTTCGCGGTAAGCGGTTTTTGCTAATCCTGAACCGCTATCCTTATAACAACGGCCATTTGTTAATTGTCCCCAAGAGGCACCTCGCATGCATTTCTCAGCTTGATCAGGAAGAAAGACTGGATTTCTTTGTGATGCTGAATTTAGCACAATTCGCCCTGCAAACAGCATTCAAACCTCACGGTTTCAATATCGGGATGAATTTGTCGGATGTTGCGGGTGCGGGAATCCCTGAACACTTGCATTGGCATATTGTGCCTCGTTGGAAAGGGGACGTGAATTTTATGCCGGTCATTGCTGGAGATAAAGTTATTTCCGAATCGTTGGATTCAGCCTTTGGGGTTCTCCAGCAGGTGATTCAAAAGCAAAAGGGTTTGAAAAAGTTATGACATCGTCTGAAACTAATGCTTACTCCTGCCGGAAAAAGTCTGGGACAGTGCCGAAACATTCCCTGACTCCGCTTGAACGATTTATGATTCCGAATCCTCAATGGCAAGAGGGGTATGAATCATTCTCAGGTCTTTTTGGAAAGCCCATCGGATGGCTTGTGCTTCTTGATGAACATGAACGGCACCGCCTAACTCGGCTTGATCGAAGACAGAATTGCCCTTATTTTTGCAAATCGGGTGAAAATCAGCGGCAGTGCGAATCGTTTATCACAAAATTTGTGGATCAGCTTATTCATAACGAAGAGATGATTGACCGGCTTCCCTTGTTCTACCGATGCGCGAGCGCAAAGCCTTGTCTTGCGTTTCCGATTCGTTATCTTGGATCGCTTAAGGGGTTTCTTCTTTTTGATTGTGTTAAGAATCCCGAGCGGGAAGTTAAGAAAATTATCGCCCCTTTTTTTAGCTTTCTATCGACCCATGTGGAGTTGGCTTATAAGAATTTTGAGTTAAATAATTTTTATGAAACGGTTCATCCTCGGGCTCTTGCTCTTTCGACGATGCATTCCGTCCATCGCGTGATCAATTCCTCGCTTCGCCTTCGAGAGTTGCTTCCAAGGATTGGCCGTTTGAGCGCTCAGATCCTCAAAGCACAGGGTTGTTCCATTATGTTGACGGATTCGTCGCGGCGATATTTGGACCCTGTTTTTTCTTTTGGAAGTCATCCTAAATTTTTACACCGTCAGCGTGTCCGGATTGGACGCGGAATTGAAGGTCGCATTGCGGATACGGGGGAGTTTTGTTTGCACCGGAGGTATATTGCTGTACCGTTCATTGAAGATGATGTGGTGGGTGTTTTGATCCTGTGGGATAAAAGTGATCAACAGTCCTTTACGCGTACGGATCTTGAGATTCTTAAATCGCTCTCGGAACAGGCGGTGGTTGCAATCAAAAATGCCCAGTTATTTGAGCAGACGGAAGAATTGACGTTGGGTAGCATTAAGACCATCAATGAACTTCTGGAAAGACATTTTGGCGAGAAACGCGGCCATCTGGAAGTGGTCGGCCAGATTGCGGTTGAGGTCGGGAAGATACTAGAACTCTCCGGCCAGGAACTCGTGATGATTGAGCGGGCGATTTTACTTTTGGATACCGGTCAGTTGGGAATTTCCGAGCGAACTTGGGAGAAGAAAGAAAAACTTTCTCCCAAAGAGCTTGAACAAGTGCGCAGTATCCCTCTCCGAGGAGCCAGTTTACTCAAATCCATGTCGTCGTTAAAACCGATCATTCCGATTGTGATGTATCACCACGAGCGTTACGATGGGCGCGGCTATCCGCAAGGGCTGAAGGGCGAGGAAATTCCGGTTGGTGCCCGGATTGTTTCGGTCGTCGATTCCTACATTGCTATGGTCTCGAAGCGCCCTTACAAGCCGCAGCTTTCTATTAAGGAAGCCCTGGAAGAAATCCAAAAGCACAAGGGAGCTCAGTTTGATCCCAAAGTTGTGGATGCATTTCTTAAAACTATGAAAGAGCATCCGATACTGGAAAAAGTTCAGCGATATATCGATAATGAATGAAGATGACGGGAAGGAGATTGAATGATGGGAAAAATGAAAATTGAGATAAGAAAACCTCAACACATGATGCCGAAAGAATCGATGTCGCGGGACCAATCGGTTGCGGTGACGGCGAGCGATAAGCCTCAGGGGGTTCCTTTTTTCTTTAACTTTCTCCTTTTGGTTTCCTACGCGCTTTGTGGTGTTGCGATCTGGTTTGCGGCGAAAATTTTTCTGGAGCGGTAATGCCCGAAGGATTTCTATGGCGGTGG
>CAYULU010000021.1:0-30144 GCA_964445745.1 uncultured bacterium
ATCGGCAGGGGGGAAAGGAGAGCTGCGTAAATGGACCCTGTGACGAGATTATTCTCAAGCAGAGTTCTCGCCATGAGTTGTTTTTCCCGCGAGGTGGGGATGGCCTGACTTTGGGGAAACGCAGTCGAGGTCCAGGCTCCCTCCAGCGCAACGTGATCGATCTGGAAGCCGGTTCGCAAATGCTCGAGAATTGCCGCAATATTTTCTTGCGCGGTAAAATGAGCATGAACGTCCTGAATTTGAATCAGGGTCCTTTCGCCCGGGCCTTTATAACGCTCAAGGACTTTTCCGGTTTCAGCGGAGACGGAAAGACAATCAATGGAAAGCGGTTCCGTGGCCGTCAGGGTCGATGAGAATAAAAATGCCCATGAAATTACCCAGGCGGCAAAGAGGATTTTGGGATGTCGTTTCATACGATTCCTCCCCTAAAGTTTTAAGAAAACAGAAGTGAAGAACGCACGCGCAATAAGCAATAAAGCTCCAACACGAGTATAACCTAACCGAGAAATTCCAATCAATCAAGTTTAATGCCGCGGTCTCTTCGCTATGTTTAACTTTCAGAAAAAATAGCAATGTATAACATTGGAGCACGAAAGCGATCTAAATATTAAACATGAATACAAACTTTGATAAAGCCTTTTTTAATCTCTTGAATTTTTAATAAGATGTGTTAATTTTTGGATAAGTTTGCTCTTATCGGAGATTCGATCGTCAATCCAACAATAAAAGATTCGCATGAATTCTCTAAAAAAGCTCAATAAATTTCTGGCTGGGTTGGTGGCTGTTACTTTCTTTACGGCCAATACCCTGACTCCGTCGCCGTTAGCTTTTGCCTCGGTCGAACCGGCGAACACGTCCCGATTTACGGATTTCAAAATTCCTTCGGAATACGGCAAAGTCGCCGATTTTACCCCTGCCTTATTCTCAAGAGATATTTTTCACGACTCTTCGTTCCATAACCGTCAGAAGGACGATTCCCGGATTTTGATCCATATCCAGGAAGCCCACGCCAATTACGATGCGCAGAACAACATTCGAAATCTCCTGGATTACCTCGCTCAAAATTACGAGGCAAGGCTGATCTTTCTTGAAGGGTCCGGAGACAAACTTCAACCCGAACGCCTCAACTTTTTCCCCGATGATCCCGAATTGCAGAAAACGGTGACCGAACGCCTGATGAAAGCCGGTGAATTGACAGGCGCGGAAGCCTTTCTGATCGAAAAAGCGGGGGACACAAACGTTCAACCTTTAGCCTTGACCGTTCCCCGTCCTGAAGGGTGGGGCGTTGAAAGCGCGGAGGCGTACAGGAACAACTGGGAGTTGTACAAGTCTGTTTACCAAAAGCGTGAAATGGCGAACCAATTTCTCGAAGATTTTTACCTCCAATGGCGGAAACGTGCGAGTCGGGGGTTTGATAAAAACTCACGCGACTTCCTCCTCCGCTATGCAGAGTATGAAGAAACGAAGATTTCGCTCGAGGCCTGGCTTGAGACACTGAGGGCTGCGGCAGAATCTCACTTATTCCTTACGGTTCCGGTTGCGGAACAACAGACGCTCGAGACGCGTGAGACCATTGACAGCTCGTCGATTGCCATGAATATGCCGCTCGATTTGACGGACGTTCGCGCTCAGATCGACTGGCCTGCGCTGGTGCGTTACTTTCGCCTTAAAAAAGTTGGTAAAGAGATCGATGAGGTGAAGGTTGAAATTGAGAAAGCCACTTTTTTAAATAACATTTCCGCTGGAAATGGATCGTCGGGTGTTCCCCGTTCTCCGTCTTCCTCCGTCGCATTGAAGGTGGTTGATGAAGTCGAGGCAATATTCAATTCCGCGAAAACCGGAAATTTACCTGTCCACAAAACCCGCTTTGTTTTTGAACGCCTTATGGACGTTCTCCCGGAGGATTTTTCTTTTGATGCCTACCCCAATCTCCGTCTTCATATCCAGCAGATGATCCTGATGTCCGAGATCGATTCCCGGATGCTTCAAAGTGAAATGAAAGAGCTTGTAAAACGGATTCTGGAATCGCTTCTCAAGACGGATCAGGAGAAAGAACTCGTCACGGAACTTCGGGAGTATCAGCTACTAAAAAAACTTTTTCATCTGGAGTTAAGCCGGGACGAGTATGAGCAAGAAGTGCGGCGAAACCTGACTCCGGAAAAGTTAGCCAGGCTTTCGGGCGCGGCGCGTGGCGCGAATGAAAAAGAGGTGATGCCCGTTCAAAATTCTGCGTTGAGCGCTTTATTTGCGGAGGCGATTCAGTTTTATGACGGGGCAATTTATCGCGAAGATAAAATGATGGAAAATGCCGGAAAGATTCTCGGGTCTCGCAAGGACAAGGTGGCGGTGCTCATTACCGGCGGGTTTCACACCGATGGTTTTAAAAAACAGATCACGGAATCCGGTCATTCTTATATCGGGATTACGCCGAGCATCGGGAGCGTTGCTCGGGAGGAAGAAAAGAATTATCTCCGCGCATTACTTGGAACTGGTGGAGAACGAGTCACGGAAAAAGCAAACGGTCAACATTCCTCGGTGAATGTTCTTCCCAGTTATATCGCCGCCCTTCTGGCGGGGAATCCGGATTTTATGCGACAAACACTCGGGTACGACTATGCCGGGCAGCGATTTACCCGAATCAAGAGTCTGGTTCGAGAAGTGATTTTACCGCTACGTCCGGGTGAAAGTGAAGCCCTTTCTGCTCGCCTTAACCAAGCGATCCAAAATCTTTTCACTCCGGCGAAAATGGCCGGAGCTCGTTCCGAAGTGAGAGACGAGGCCAAGAATCTTAAGGATCAGTTTGAGGATCGGATTCAGAAACACCAGAAGTTCATCGAGCAAAAAATAAACCTGTTTCAAAGGGATCCCGACACTTCGAAAAAGTATGTCCGTTCCAACATGGAAAATTTTCAGGCCGGTTTTTTTGAAATAGTAAGTTTCCTTCGAAAATCCCTGCGGGTCATTCGTGATTTTGAGCCCCAGGTGAAACGAATTTATGAAATGACTCTGGATTGGTTGGAAGCAATGCCGGAGGATTTTTGGTCTCACGAAGCGGCTCCCGGTGTCGCGGAAAACACTGCAAAAGCGGTCGGTATTTTAGCTACAGCGTTACGGTACCTGGATGAATATGCGTCTGCGATCACTCTTTTAAACACTTTTATCCGGAAAACAAATATCCAAAACGATGTGTTCTTTTTGTATCATCTCATGATGGCCCATTCCAGCTTTGCCACCCGGTTGTACGCTGAAAAAAGGACGTGGGACAGCCGGGCGGAGCACCTCGAGTCTTTAAAATATTTCGCCCTTTTTCTCCCATTGGCAGAGATTAACAATTCGCTGGTGAAAATGTTGCAGACGGTGAATGGTACGACGTTGCCGGCGGTTTTTGCGATCGGGCGTAAAGATCTTTTGCGTGCTCAGGAGGTCATCCGAGTTCTGCAAAGCTTGAATGAAGCAGTGCAGGAGTTCCTTTCGAGGCCATCGCAACTAGAAGGACCCATTAAAAAGTCGCTTGATAAAATTCAAATAAGTGTAAACAAGTATTTAGCATCTGAAAAAAAGAAATCCAAGGAGATTCCAACAGGGCCTAAAGCAATTCAAAAGAAGCCGGCCGCGGTGATTGAAACGGTAACGCTCGATGTTCCTCAAAGGCGTGAGGATAAAAAGTCCCGTTGGGAGGAAGAAGAAAAACGCCGAAAAGGTGAAGCGCTAGGAGCAAGGAGGGCGCAGGAATTCCGGACCGAGGATAAGGCTGACCAACAGCGCCAGGCTTTGGAGAAGATGAAAGAGGATTTCCTCGGGTTATTGGAAATGGGTTCGGAGGATCGCGAACTCAGTAAACCCGATCTCCAGGACGGAATTACTTCGTTAGAAAAGCTGTTGGGGCACAAGGCGGTGGAGACTTTGTCGGACTTTTTGTGGAAGGTGGATGAGACGACCAAGAAAGAACAGGTTGATCAGTCCATCAACACTGCGTTGGCCCAGTCCTCCCGGTCTGAAGTCCGAGCCTCTGCCTCGGAGGGAAGTATCGAGCAAAAAACAGAGGCCTCGGTTCTCCCGCCTGTTGCGATCCGTGACATTAAAACCTGGGCGCAGGCCTTCAAACTGATCCGGTGGATCGGAAACCAGCCGGATATGACTCTGAACCTCAGCTTGATCCGTCAGCTCAGCTTATATCTCCGTGAGAAAAAAAAAGAATTAAAATTAAATACAACGCGTGATTACGACCAATATCCCGACGATCTTGCGTTTGACGGCCGGAATGCGATGTTACCGCTTATCCGGAAAGCTCCCAAAGAATTAAGCCGCTCGATTAAGGAGCTTGCTTTGGCTCTTCCGTATGCCTTTTCGGACACCACTCTCGATTCCCGGAGTACACTCTGGGGGATTGCAGAAGATTTGGATGACAGGACTCTCCGCACGAAATTTGCAAAAGACCTTCGGGAGACATTACACGGTCCGACTTTTTCTTACCATGTTCTTCCGAGGGTCCGGAAATATATCCACTTTCTCGAAACAGGAGATCGAAGTGACGGCCACTTCCCCGCGGCAGGAGAAACCCCCATGTTGCTGCAGGAGAGGGACATTGCAATTCAAAGTCATTTGAGCCGTCTGACTTTGTCTGAAAGAAGCAGGTTGATGGGAGAGAGAGAATTGCTGGAGCAACAGGATTCTGGTATTCGAGACGCAGTGAAAATTTATCGGGATATCAAAGAATTGGAAACAGCCCTCGAAATTCTTTTTGAAGCTGCGGCAAAACCCGGCACATTTAAATTTTGGCTTGATGAAGGTTTTGTAAAAAATGAACTTCTGTTAAAAGCCGCGCTTCAAGAGATTGTTGAATCTTTTAAAGATCTGCCTTTTCAGCGGATCACCAAGCTCATTAATGCGCGAGTCGTTGTTACCGAGAGGCTCAACAAAACGGTTGATCCAGGCGTGAAGTTTTCCCTCTATCATCTGGATCGAAGCATTGGGCAGGTGATGAATTTAAGTCTAGGGACGTTTCTTGAGGAGCGAAACGGAGAACCGGCATGGGAAATGGGAGATGCGCTGGCCCTTATCAGGGATCTGTCGGTCGAACTTTTTGAAAGCGGTTTTATTACTCGGTATACAGCCCAATGGTCTGATCTTTTGGATGATTCAGATCTGAGTTTTAGTCAGCTTCGAGATGTTCTGGGCGTTATCGAGAAGGGAACCCAGACCGAATTTGCTAAATGGGCAAAGGATTATCATCATGATGGTGAGAAACTATATGGCCCGGAGCATAAAAGGCTGGATCAGGCCATTGCGTTACTGAGAAAAGAAAAATTCGCGACCACGGCGGCGATGGCTCTCTTGAAGGCCGTCAAAGATCGTATTGCTCAGGAACTACCCGCTCCTGAGGGGAAGGCCGTCCGCTCGGGAAGCGTTGAAAAAAAACAAGGATGGTTGTTTGATAAGATAACGCACATTGATAATTTTAAGGATTCCAATCAATCTTGGGGCCGTGAACGAAAAGTTTTTGGCGGTAAGGGAAGTTATCTGATCCGCATGCATTCCCTAGGACTTCCGGTTCCCAGCGGATTTATCCTTCCTTCCTCCATGGGAAAAGAGCCTGATCTTTTTGTGGGGAAAAAGAAGTTATTTGAAGATGACGTGTTGCGAAATCTAAGAATTCTAGAAGAAAGTTGGTCCCGGAAAATGGGGCGCCCTTTCCGTTACGGCGTTGCTCCGCGGAACCCTTCCAATCCGGACTTTGAGCCCCTCTTTCTTTCGGTTCGCTCGGGGTCCGCATTTATTATGCCGGGGATTTCTGAAACGGCCGTAGCGATCGGCTTTTCTCCGGAAATCTATGAATACACTCTTAAAACAAGAGGGGGACAGGCCGGTCACAAGGCTTTTATCTCTTTTATCGAGTCGATCGGAGTGAGCCTTGGAATCTCTCGCGAAAAATTCGAGAATGTGATCCAAAAACACCTCTCGGACACCCGGGATCTCGGGTTAAGTTATGTTGATGAAAGAACCCTGGCCCAAATCGTGGCGGATATGACGGATATTTTAAAAGACAGTAAAGTTTTCGATCAATTTAATGAGTTATATAAAAATCCGGAGTTGCAGCTTTTCTCTCTTATCCCCAACATATTTCAATCCTGGAATTCGCCTAAGGCAAAACGCTATCGCCAGGAAAAAGGACTTTCTGATGACTGGAATACGCCCGTCATTGTTCAGGCTTATGTTTTTGGGGATAGGGACGAGCAATCGGGTTCAGGAACGGCTCTTTCGCACGAGCGAACAGGTGAAATGGCATTTAGCGGGGAGTGGGTTCCCATGGCGGAGGGGATGGTCCATATGCAGGGGCGGGATACAACGCTTCCCTTGGCTGAGTTGGAAAAAAAAGATCCTGCAAGTTATCGAATTTTGAAAGATGGCACCACGCTATTAGCCCGGCACATGGGAGTTCCGCAGATGGTGGAGTTTACGATCGAAGGCGGGAAACCCTGGTTTCTTCAAACCGTTTATGACCAGCGCGTTGGAAACACCGAATCCTTCCCTGATTTGGATTATGAAGTCATGAGGCGCTCATCTCGTGTCGGGGGTGGAAATGTGGCCTATGGAAATTCCGGCGGGCTTAGCGGGGTCGTTGTCTTCAGCCCCTCTGATATTTTGCGCGATGACATTCTTAAAAAAGCAGCTGACTATGATGCCGTCATTCTGGTCAGCGCTTTCCCCACATCGGATGATTCACCGGATGTCATTAATGCTAACCGGCAATTGAAGAAGCTTTCCGCAAAACGCCTCATCATGCTTACTCAAAAAGGCGGTTTGACTTCTCATGCGGCGGTGGTGGCGAACTATGAAAAAATTCCGACGGTGGTGGATGTTCAAGGTTTAAGCCAGGTGCTTGAAAAATCTGCTGTGCTTGGGGGACAGCCGCTTTTAGAAGGAGATGTTGTGACGGTTGATTTCGGGAAGGGGGGCATTTATCGCGGACGTATTCCCCAACGCTCTGAAGCAAGGCAGGCTCCCGGAGAAGGACAAATGATATGGCCGTTTCAAAGCGTGATGCATATCGCTTGGGAAATGGCGCCTTTCATGAAAAAGGGAGGCCAGCCAGCAATCAATTTCGGAATGGCGTTGGGTGCGACAGTCGGAGGATCTCTCGCCGGGACGAACAAGAGGTCAGAGGTCCGGAATGTCCCCAGCGAAAACATTGGCCAGTGGTTTTACCAACATCTTGACAAAGCTACCGTTATCGATGTTGGGCACGATCGGGTACAGGCCTACCTGCTTCCGGGCGAAAAGGGAGAACAGCTTTTGTTGTTGCGAAACACCGGTTATTCTGATGCCGCGGACATTAATTTTATTCCCCACCCATTGCTTCAAAAAGTGGACGAGGTTTCAAATTCGAATGCTGTTTTTGAGTTCGTAGAGATTTTCGATGATGCCGATTTGTCTGTGAGCCGTACTGCGCCGGGGGATCGGATGATTTTTACTGACGATGCGATTCGCCATCTTGGTCTTGGAACGCGCTCTCCGCTTCTTCCGGGTCATACCAAAGTCTATTCCTTTAGAAAGATTTCCGATAAGCGATTGGATAGAAGCCAGAAAGACTACCAAGGGCTTTTGAAAGATTCGATTCAGCGCTACCGGCGTTTTGGCGCTCAAGACCGCTTTTATCATAGTTTTGTGACCAAGGAGATCGAACGGGCGTTGAAGGCGGGATACCGGGATTTTAAGACCCTTTTTCATCAGCTTTCGGAAACGATTCGAAGTAAAAACAACGGGCTGGATATCGGCAATTTAAGCAGCGTGTTTGGTGATATCGTGATTTATCAGCCGGCGCTCAAAGAAATCCTCCATGCTTTCTTGGTTAATATGGCGGTAGAAGACCAGCAAGCGGAGGCACATGCCAGCGAGGACGCGATTAAGATTCTCCGTAGCGCGACAATCGGGGAGGTTGTGATTACGAGTCCTGAAACGCTTTGGACCGAAGGAACCGGCGGTTTGGCTAAAGCGGTTAGCGAGAACGCCATGGGGCTGGCGGCATTAGGCATTAATGTGACGGTGGTGGCGCCTATTTTTGCCTACAACAAGGATGTTGTTCTTAAAAAGTATCAATTTAGGGATACGGGCCGTACGGTTGTTGTGCCGTACGATACCGGTGGGTACATCGAGAAAATCCCTATCAAGATCTATAAGACAAAGATCAAAGGGGTTCGTGTTCTTGGGCTTGCGAGCGACCGTATTTTCCCGAAACTAAAAGGGGCAGATTGGGAGGAAAGTGGCTATAACGGATCCAACAGCTTCAAACTCCGTTTTGCGCGAGCCCTCTCGTTGGGGACGCTTCTTGCGATTCGAGAAGTAAACATTCATGCGAGGATCATTCAAACCAACGATTGGCCCACGGGATACATAAAGGCCTTTTTGGAGGGGCGTGACCGGATTGATCCGGAGCTTCAAAAGCTTAACCAGGATCCGCATTTGTCTCACGCTAAAGTTATCTCTATTTTTCATAATCTCCACCGGGATTATCAAGGGTGGGTTTATATTACTTCAGATTGGAAACGCCGTGATTTGAGCGGGGAAGAAGAGAGCCGTCGCAACAGCATGGTTTACCATGACCTCGGTATGAGCATTGAGACGGATTGGGAGATCCTTTTTGACCCGGGTTCTCCTGGGATCATTAATCCGACCTATACATCTTTTAAGACGTCGGATTACGCTGTGACGGTGAGCCATGGATATCATCATCGCAGTATGGATCCGAGCTATTGGGATGAATTTGGGGGATTGACTGGCCTTTTTAAGTGGAAGCATTCTCTTGGGGAATACGTTTCAAGCCCTAATGGTTTAGAACTTGTGGAACAACAGCGTGCCTTTCTGAGGTATTGGTTACGGGACGCAGAAGTTCTTGCGAACATTCAAAAAGATCTTTCCAATGCCGCTGGGAAGCTGGAGCCGAATGAATTTAGAAAGTATCTGGAGCATGTCGTAGCGGATCCTGAACGGCATATGAAAAGCTTCATGGAAATTGGTCATGAAGCCGAGCGGCGTATGCTGGCTCAAGTGGTTTTCGATTACATCCATCCCGTCGTTCATCGCAAGCTCGCGGAGAAGGTTGGCTTTAGAGGAAATCCTGACGACCTTTTTATTTATTCCATGCTTCACCGCGTTGGCATGCAAAAAGGACATCATCTTCTGGTCGCTGAGATCTGGAGAAAAGGAGATGACCACGGGCTTCAGCTGAACCCGCATCATTGGAATTTTAAGGTGTCCGGGAATATGAACGAGCTCTCTGTACCGATGCGCAACCTCTTTGAAGATCCGGATTATCGCGTTCAGTTAACAGATGATCAATCTGCGCGGCTGAATGCCTTTGCGGATGCTAAGGGAGTCGGAGTTCTGCGGGCACAGGACGTGCTGATGGCTCTTTTTCCGGACGTCCGTTTCGTGATTGCTGGAAGCACTGACGAAGGTTCCGGGTATTATGAAGGGTTTTCATCAAGCCGTGATCTGTCTGATGGACAGTTATACTTCAATCCCACTTTTGTAAAGCCCGGAACAGAGCTTTATGAATTGATCTACGGGGGTTCCGACCTTTTCGGGATGCCTTCAACCTTTGAACCGGGTGGGCTGAGCAACGGGGAGGCGGCCGGAAACGGGGTAGTACGACATCTAAGGGATGCGGATGGTTTGTCAGACAAGCTTGTCAGAAGTGGAGAGTTGTCCGAAGGGTTCAAGGTTTTCAATCCTGTTCACTGGTTGAGCTCCGCCATCAAACTTTATGAGATTCGACAAAAAAATCCGGAGTTGTGGAGAGAAGTTCAATATCAGCTGATCACGCAAGACAGCCGATGGCTTCCGATCTCCCGTGATTTTTACACGGAAGCTTACCGGAAAAGATTGGGAGAGCCCCCGATCCCCGCGCTTTCGGCTCTGGAAGTTGCCTCCGCAATTCATCGGGCGCGCGAACAAAAGAACCCGGCGGATGAATTGATGACGGCAGGATATACGGCTAAAGCTGCGGTTGACCCTATTGTGGATGCTCTTGTGAAATCTGACAGCGAATTGTTGGTCAGGGTATTGTTGGCTCAACACATACGATCCCTTGCGAAGATCGACAGGGAGACGGAGGTGTATTTGGAAGAACAGCTCAACGAGGCGCTTATTGCAGAAAGAAAAAAAGAAGTCAAGAATCCTCAGATCCAGCTTCGCCTGGAACAGGCCCTTTCGATTTTAGAAACGGGAGATCACACGCCAGTCCGGTCGGAGGTGAGATCTTGGGCGGCTGACAATGCTCCGGAGCTTACCGGGTTCACGGTTGTGAGTCGACAGTTAGAGGCAGGGCTTTCGCGGGATATTCTGGATAAGCTGATTCAACATTACGGAAAAAAAGTTGCGGGGCTTGTGGCCGCGACGACCGTTACTGGAGGGCTGGGCGCGCTAATGCATGATCTTTTCCCCTCCTGGCAAAAGAACTTTGGGGAGTTGACGGATGATGACTGGGGTCGTCTTGTGGAAGAGTTCGGCAAAAGGATTAGCGCCGAGGAAGCCAAACGGAAACAGATCGATGCCTTTGCCGTGAACGTGATCTATGATGAGATCAAGGGGCAGCAATTTGCTCTTGATGTTCCCGAGGAAGTCCAAAAAGGGCAAAAAACACTAGGGGATTACTTAAGGGAAGTTCTTACCGAGGAACCGGATTTCCGGTTCGACGTTCTTTTAGAGCCAGGGAACAACTTTCGTTCTAAAGCAGTCGAATGGATCGGACGCACGGGTGATGAACTTTACCGGAAAAGACTTCAGCAGGCGCGCGAAGCGGTGGAGCACGCGATCAAAGTAAAAGTGTATCCCACCCGGACCTCGGTTGGAGGAATGCCTAATTTTTATGTCGAGGCTTTCTATATTTCCGCTGATGGGACCAAGGTCCAGATTTTTGATGAAGTATATCCCGACGCCCCCCATGGCAGTCCCAATCTTTGGCGGGACCTGCAAATGGCAGTTTATGGGAAAGTGACGGAGCTGTTGGCGCTAAAATTACAGGAAAAAGGCGTTGTTAAAAAAGACATCCTTTTTGTGGACAACGAGGTTTTTGTCAGCATCCCGACGCCGCTTTTGCCGAACGCTATTCATCATCATATCAACCATTCTGTTTTTGCTCCCACGATTTATCATCCGGATGAAGCGTCGCTGGAACTTCTCGGGTATCCTAAAACGCTTGCCCGCTACATTGTGCACGACGGGCGGATTAGCATCGTGGATGCGGTGGGTGCCACGTACGATTTGGTGACCGGTGTTGCCCTTTACGAACACACTCCAGCTGTGGCCGGGGGCGTGATGCCCGGGTATTCGAACGCGGTGGATAGTTATAACGAGAATGGACTTCGCAGTACCAATGGCGTCTTGATTGAACAGTGGCAGTCACCGCTCCTGCGTGGTTTGACCGATCAATACAAGAAGAAGCTTGGAATGATTCCGACAGCGGACGACCGTGATTTCTTTGCCGTTCTCCAAAGTCCTGAAAACGAGGCGACGCTGGAAACGTTTAAAGAACGCACGGATATGATAAAGGCCTACCTGACGGGGCGGTTGATGCTTTGGCTCAAGGAAAGTCAGAATCGCCCTGCCTGGTTTGACAAGACCTTGCGGGCCTACCAGAAAGAATTTGGACTTAAGGCGGCCCAGGGTTCTGACGTGATCCATGACCTTCATGAAAGATTGCAGAAGGCCCTTCAAGATGAGGCCGAGTGGGACTCTCTTTTTAACGATCCCAAGGTGCAAATGCTGAGGCGTGAATTCCTCAGCAGGGCCATCGTTTCGAACGTTCGGAGACAGGTTTCATATAAAGGCCCCGACAAATGGCTGGAGATTTTACGGATCCTCAAAGGGGATCCGAAAAAATTGGCCTGGTACAAAGAACATGCCGCTCGTGCGGTTATCGGAGGGCGTGAATTTGGTTCCGATGCCCATGAGTTGTTTCTAGAGATTCAGGGCCTGATCAGGGAGCTCAAACTCGAAGATCTTTTTGCGACGATTGAAAACTATAACATCGAAGTTGCCCCGGTTATTTTTCAAGGGGTATCCGGCACGGTCATGATTACCTATGAGGTACTTGAAGCCTCGGCGACCAGTATGATGAAAGCACTTCCTAATGCCGGGGCGCTTGTCGGAGCCTGGGGGGGGTCGGAACCGGAACTGTTTACGATTGTTAATAAATCAACGCGTGAAGAGGTCGACATTTTTAAGGAAAAAATCACTTATGAACAACTGATCGAAAAACTGCACGCGGGGGAATGGGAAATCACGAATGGTTTTCTGGTCGAATATAGCCCGGAGCGTGACGGGAAATTTATTTTGTATACCCTGAGGGACGGGAAAATTGAGAAAGTGAATGCCCGTTCACCGGATGCAAATTCCATGATGGCTGCCCTGGCGGGTCTCCAGGGAAAATATCGGGAGCTTTCAACCCGTAAGGAGCTTGAATGGGAATCTTTAAAATCTTCGCCGCTGGTTGATATGGAAAAAAGTCAGGCGCGTGCTCATATGAAGCTTTGGCAGAGAGTTATTCAAGGAAAAGAAGCAGAGAAAAAACTTTTCGCGAAGTCACATCTTTCGCCGGAACGGGCGCTTGCCTTCTTTTCAAACCGGGATCATGACGAGGGCTTTATCTGGAGAAAAGAACCCTTGGCGCCTTTAGAGATAGCCTCTTCCGGGGTTCTTTCGTTTCTTGAAAGTGCGCGCCAGGTGAGGACCCACGGCGCGGATGCTTATCAGGCCGTGGCTTACCACGCGGAGAAAGGGGAGATCTTTAAAAAGATATTCAGCTATCTGGACGGTTTTAAGGAAGATATCCCGGAGTTTCACGCCCGGATGAAACAGCTTGAGGCGGAAGCAAGAGAGACGCCGGATCTGTTTGAAAGGGTGAAGACTAACTTTGTAGCGCTTCGCCTGCTGGATCGTTTTGCCGAACAGCTTTCCGGGAAAATTTTAGAAGGTTACATCACGTCCCGAAGCGCGGTCTATGAACCCCTTTTACAAGATAGCCTATTCCGTCAAACGCTTTATTTTTATCTGGAATCCAGCGGTCAAAGATTCGGATCTTTGAACAAGGGGCTGGCCGGATTTGGAATTGAATTGGGCGGGGAAAAGTACCTGGCCGCTTTGAACATTAACGAGACTAAATACCCGGGAGTGGACGGTGGAGAACCCAAGGCGTGGGGACAATTTTATGGACAGAATGCCTTTCAGTGGTTGACCGGACAGACAGACCCCGGGTCGCTGATGACTTTTCAGGTTGTGGATGCGATTCATGGCGATATTTACGGAATGGGAGAAGACAAAAAACCCTACCCATTCTGGATTTTGGCCGAAGGGGTGTTTCCGATCGGTATTCCGGCGCCGGACATTCAAATCCTGCAATTCCAGGCGGTGGGGGAAATGGAACAGTATGAAAGGAAGGCTCAGGAGGGATCTCTGATTCTCGACGATCTTCAAGCATTAGTGGAAGGTAACGCGGGGGAGCAGTTGCGCCAACAAAAGCCGAGATCTGACTGGTTGAAAAAAAATATCGGAGCCCTTTTACATAGTGATCCGGAGGAGCTCAGGACTCGTATGAAGGCTGTTTCTACCATCGGGAAAGAGAAGGCCGTCACTATTTTTGGGGCGGAAGGCGTTCGCCCCGTCATGGCTTTTATCACGGCCCTGATCCCGGATCTTCTGGAGGATATGAAGGATTGGGATCCGGAGGTCTACCGGGCACTCAGCCGGATCGTGAACGAGCCGTCAGTGAAAGAACTTTTTGAAAAGGGCGAAGTTTCCTTTAGTGATTCGAGCCGTGATACCGCCATTGTTGTAACCAGGACGCTTCCATCTTCGGAGAACGACCCCTCACAACAACGTCATATCGTCATGCCGATCCATTTTTCCAAATTTCCCTATAACAAGGAAGAAGGAAAAGTCTGGTTCGGGATTGGCAGTATCTCGAATCTGGGATTGACGCCGGGCATTGTTTACAAAACTAGGGACTGGATTCTCCAGGTGACTTATGAGAAGGAACATACGCTTGCGGCCCTTTTAAAAAATGGCTGGCGCGTGGGTATCTCCGTCGTGAGGCGGAAGGACCCTGCCGGGATCCAGCAATCGGGATGGCGTTTTCAGGTTCTTGAAATGGTTCCCGTGGGGATCAGCCGCTCTGAAGCGCGTGAGGCTTTTGCCGAGGCGGGCAGGATGATCACGACGAAACAACTTAGGCTTCCCGAATGGGTCGGAGAGTATGCGAAGACCATTCAGAATCGTGTATTCACAACACCTGAAGAACGGATGACAGTCGCCGTGGAACTTTCGCGACGCAATGTGGAAAATGAAACCGGCGGGCCTTTCGGGGCGGTGGTCTTTGACCGGAAGTCCGGAAAGATTTTCTCGATGGGTGTGAATCTGGTGGTTCCGGAAAGGGCCTCTTTTGCGCATGCGGAAATGGTGGCCCTGACCCTGGCCCAGGAACGTTTGAAAAATTTTAGTCTCGATCATGACGGAAGGGAATTTGAACTGGTGACGAGTTCTCAACCCTGCGCGATGTGTTTTGGGGCGATCCCGTGGTCCGGGGTCAAAGGGGTTGTGATGGGTGCCCGGGGGAGCGATGTTGAAACCATTACGGGTTTCGATGAGGGGCCAATCCATCCCGAATGGTTCCAAGAACTTTCGCGACGAGGGATGGTCGTAGGGCGTGATGTCCTTAGGAGCGAGGCGATCGAGGTTCTCCGTGCTTATGTACAAGAGAAAGGAACGATTTATAACGGCAAAGCTGAATCTGAAAGTTCAGCACGTTCAGAATCGCGCGCCTATTCGGACCTCAGGTTTCAACAGATTCCCGAAATGAATTATGAGGAATTTTTGGTCTGGTACGAGACTCAAAGCAAGGCTTCGCGGAGCGCGATGGAAAAATTGACCGTCAAAATCATGCAAGGGATTGCGCCGCTTCTGGCCAATCGATTTGAAGTCATCGAGAAAATGGCCAGTAAATTCATCTTGAGTTCTGAGCCGATTCAATCATTGCGTGAGAAGATCGAAGCGGACCGCTTTGAGGTCGCTCGAAGGATTCTTGGAGTGAAAACAATCGAAGGCTACGACGCGCTTGTTCTGACCAAAGAGCTGGCGCTTGACCGCAAAGGGCTTTTTGCGATCCAGAAGGTTTTTGGCGGCATGCCAGTGATTGTCCTGGCGGATGAATCCAGCCTCAGCGCTTCGGACCGCAGTTTCCTTTCCCGGATTCCCGAGGCAAGCCGGCCCGTTTTTCTGTCCGCCGGTCTGTTGAAAAATCCCGGTGATCTTCCCGAGGCAGTGAGCAAAGTTCTGGGCAGGAAAAGTAACGGTCGTATGATGAGCCTGAAGGCCATGGCCGGCACCACCGATGCGATGGCAACCCTTCTGAAACAACAGCTCAAGGATGAGGTGGTCCTCCTGACGACGAGCATGTTTGAAAACTTCCTGAGCGTCGCCGGCGTGGGCGGTCTTGTGGAGAAGATGCAGGCCGAGTACTTTGCGATTGCCCGTTCTGCGTAAGGCCCGGTCGTTCTCCTCAGTTTTTAAACACTCTTCAACACTCTTTTGCACTGTACTCTCTTTAGTGAGATCCTTACAATAAAGCCATGAGTTACTGGATTAAATGGTTTTTCCCTGGCGTCTTGTTTATTGTCACCGCTTTTTGGGCGGGGACTCTTCCCAATCCCGTTTTCGCGCTTGCCGGTTTTCTTTCATTTTTTACGATGGGGGTCACCCTCATCATCGAAGGCCGGAAAAAAAATAAAAAACCGGATTCCGTTTAACTTTTTTAACCCGCAATGTGCGTTTTTCACCCGAAAAGGATTTTAAAATGAACTATTTCCAAGCGTTAAGCCTGATCATGGGAACCTGGATGTTCGTAGGCGGGCTTTGGGTTGTGTTCCGCCCGGAAGTTTGGCAAAAGGTGGCCGTCCGGGTGATGAGCGAAAAAAGACCGGGATGGATCCTTGGGGTCAATGTCGTGTGGACACTGTTTGTTCTTTTTACCTGGGGAATGTTTTTCAGGGAAATGACCGCGGCCTCTTTTGTGGTGACGTTCGTTATGTCCCTGACGCTTCTTAAGGTTTTGGGGAGTGTTTTTTTCTGGAAGCAATACCGGGACATGGCCTTGGCGCTGATTAGTGAACCCGTGGCCATGAGGACCGTCATGATTTCGACCGCCGCAATCGGCCTCGCGCTTCTGGGCCTGGGGATCCTGGTTTAAAACCGGGCGACGTCTTCAGTTTGGGCGGTTTAACCCCCCGTCGCTCTTAAGCTCGAAACAGGAAATTTTTAAATGCCCACGGGCTTTTCTTGTCAAGAAACGACGCGGGATTTTCTTTAAAAAACGCCTGATAATTCTTGAACGGTGTCCAGTCGTAGGCTTCGGAAATAAAAGATCCGAGATAAGGTTTGGCTGTTTCAAGGATTTCTTTGTGGGGAATATCATCCGGAACGCAGACCCCTTTCTCGGGATTTTCGACCATCCACATCACGGCCGACACGACCCCGATGGCGACCTGCAGGGTGGTTGCGTTTTGTCCCTCCACGAGCTGGCGCGACTCTTCGATCGAAAGTGAACTTCCCGTCCACCAGGAATTATACCGGTGTCCCATTAAAAGGGCGCCGAGGATGTCGGCCCCCCGGATGATTTCATTCGACATAATCCGTGTCCTGGGCTGGAGGTCGTAACCCCGACAGCGGAGCTCAAGAAGGGAGGCGATCGTTTCGTCGCAAGGCATGTAGGCGTAGTGAACGGTCGGGCGGTACACGGGTCGCCCGTTTCGCCACACCGTCAGGTTTTCAGAAATCGAAAAGGCTTCCCCGTGGCGGATGACCATCCCGATAATTTCGTAGTTGGGGACCCAGGAGCGCACCCACGTGTTCATGCCCATCTGCGAAAGGAAAATCTGGTTTTGGGGCCCGTAATCCGGGACATAAGCAAGTGCGGGAAGCCCCTTTTCATGAGTGCCCCATCCCATTTCAGCCGGGGCGATGGCTTCTTCCCGAAGCCCTTCAATGGACCAGGTGCCGACGAATTCATCGATTTCTTTTGGTTTGTCCGTGACTTGCGTATCGCGTTCACTGATGTGAATGGTTTTGATCCCCAACTTCATGGCGAGCTGGGCGAATTTTTCATCGCGAATAAAACGTTCAAGGATTCGTCGCTGTTGTTTGGAAACAGCCTTGTCGTGAATGACCCGTTCCCCGATATCCACCAACCCCTGCTTCGTGAAATGAGAAATCAGACCGGGGTTAGCGCCGTGGTCGAGTACGGCCGTGGTGCTTTCGCTGTTCCATGAGGCGGTGGCCTGACGGATTTCCATATGTTTATAATAAAGGGATTTTTCAAGCGGGGTTTTCTTGTCGATATTGGCGTAAGGGTCCCATTCCTCGACGGAGGTGTTGACGTAGAGGACCTTGTTTTCATGGCACCAGTTCAGGATGTCGAGCGTGTCGATATTCCACGCGAGATCTATGATGAGGCCCCCGGCGGAGACGTGTTTTGAGAGGGTGCGGGCGACATTGACCGGGGTGATTCGTTCTTGCGAGTAACGGACGCCTTTTTTGATCCAGGGAGCAAGTTCTTTTCGCTTGTCGGCAAAGTCGATGATCGTGATATTTTTATAAGGAACGCGGAGGTGTCTGAAGAGAATGGGAAGAGCGCATTTTGCGACCGAGCCGAAGCCGATCATGAGGATTTTATTAGGAAAGATTTTCATGATGTCGCCTCTTTTCTTTATTTTTGTGAGATGTGTTGCCGGATTATATTTTGTTCCGCAGTAAAGACCAACCTTTTATTTCAATGGTGATAAAAAATGTAATAAAGTTTGCTGATTTTGTAAGGACCATTAAATAGAATATCCGGCATGACCTTGTGGCGTGCGACCATCATCTATGATGAAACAATTTTTTAAAAATTACTCTTTTTCTCTTTTTTTATTTTGCGCGATGACCCTGGGCGCGGGGCTTGGGCTTGCGCTGGGGGATCGGTCTGCGGGGTTCAAACCGTTTGGGGACCTTTTTTTGAATTTGCTTTTTACTGCGGCGGTACCGCTTGTTTTCTTTTCCATTTCATCCTCCATTGCCCAGATGTCGGACCTCCGAAAACTCGGCCGGATTATGGGGGGGATGTTCGTTGTGTTTGTGATCACCGGGATGGTGGCCGCCAGTCTGATGCTTCTGGGCGTAACATGGTTCCCCCCGGCGTTGACCGGACAGTCGTTCCCGGGTCTCCCGGAAAATTTTCGGGCCGAAGGCTCATGGGTTCAGATTCTTCAAGCGTTGGCGGTGCCGGATTTTCCCCAGCTTTTTTCAAAGCAGAACATGCTCGCCATGATTGTTTTTGCCTTTCTGACCGGATTGTCAGCATCGCTTTTGCGCGAGCGGGGAACTGCCTTTACAGATTTTCTTGTTTCCGGGAGCAGGGTCATGATGAAGGTGGTCCATCTGATCATGTTCTACGCGCCCGTGGGGCTGGGTGCTTACTTTGCCTACCTAGCCGGAAATCTTGGCCCCGACCTTTTGGGTTCCTATTTTAAGGTGGCGGCTGTTTATTATCCGTTCGCGATCCTTTATTTTTTTGCAGGTTCGTCGCTCTACGCGTGGCTTGCGGGGGGGAGTGCAGGGTGGCGTCGTTTTTGGAGCTGTGTCGTGCCGCCGGCACTGACCGCTTGGGGGACCGGGAGCAGCGTGGCAACGATCCCCGTCAATCTCGAAGCCGCGGACCGGATCGGCGTTTCAAAAGAAGTGAGCCGGATCGTCATTCCGATTGGTGCGACCGTCCACATGGACGGGACATGCATGGCCGCGATTGTAAAAATTTCTCTGCTCTTTTCTTTCTTCGGTATTCCGTTCCACGGATTTGAAACTTACGCGGGAGCGGTCGGGATCTCGCTCCTTTGCGGGCTGGTGATGGGCGGGATCCCAGGCGGCGGTTTTCTGGGGGAAGTTTTGATCGTGACACTCTACGGATTTCCCGTTGAAGCCCTTCCCATCATTTCGATGGTGGGTATTCTGGTGGATCCCCCGGCCACGATGGTGAACGCCACCGGTGACACCACCGCGTCCATGCTTCTTTCCAGAATTCTGAACGGGAAAAAATGGATTCATTTACTCCAAAATACGCCGCCTCGCCACGGATCGGATTAGCTTTTGAGCGGCTGGAGGATCTTTTGATCTAAAAATATCAACCATTTCAGCCCGTACAAAAGCAGGAATTTGTGGTACCATACAACTCCCTTTGACACACCCCCGGATAGACCTCGGCCCATAGGGTGATTTCCTAAAAAGAGATCATGCAACGCAAGATTTCATGAAGAACGGTTTTTCCAGGATTTTATATTTTATTCCCATCGTTGCTTTAAATCCTGCGGGTTTTCTCGCAGGCCTTAAGGATAGTTCAAGAAAATGGAGTTATTTTTTTATGGTCAAATCCTCCTCCTTATAGCGGGAGGGGGAGCGGGTTTTTTGTTCGACCGCCGCGGAGAAAAAGCAAACCGCGCGACTCATGCCTTGGCTGTTTTGGCAAGCGTTGCGGGTATTCTTTTTTCGGTTTACATTCTTCTCACCGGAAATTGCTGGGTTCGCGAATGGCAGGGGAGTTTGCCGGTGGGGCCCTTGCGATTTGCGGCAGATCGTTTTTCGGCGCTTTTTATCTTCATTATCTCATTCCTCTCCTTCGCAGCTTCCATTTTTGCCATCGGTTATACCCGGGAATACCAGGGCAAGAGGAATATTGCGTTGTTGGGCTTTTTCTACCATGCGTTTATCCTTGCCATGCTGTTTGTCGTTACGGTTCAAAACGCATTCTATTTCCTTCTTTTTTGGGAGCTTATGTCCCTTGCGTCCTATTTTCTCGTGATCTTCGAACACGAAAAACCCGGCGCGCGGTCGGCGGGGACTCTTTATTTAATCATGACGCATATCGGGACGGCGTTTATCGGGACGGCCTTCTGGCTCCTTTTCATGCACAGCGGTTCTTTCTTGTTTCAGACATTCAGGGAATCTGCCGGCACGCTTTCTCCGGCGCTTAAAAGCGTTATTTTTTTTGCCGCGCTTATCGGATTTGGGACCAAAGCGGGTGTGATTCCTCTTCATGTCTGGCTACCCCAGGCCCATCCCCAGGCACCAAGTCATGTCTCGGCGCTTATGTCGGGAGTGATGATCAAAATGGCGGTTTATGGACTCCTTGTGTTTCTTTTCAAATTCTTAGGGGAAATACCGGGCTGGTGGGGGCATGTTGTTCTCGGAGTTGCAATTCTTTCCACGCTTTTCGGTATTCTCTACGCGTTAATGGAAAATGATCTGAAAAGACTGCTTGCCTTTTCCAGCATCGAAAATATAGGAATTATCCTTCTGGGCGTCGGGATGGCGCTCGTCTTTTCTTCCGCAAACCAGCCGCTTTATGGATGCTTTGCCCTGATCGCCGCTTTGTATCATGTAATAAATCACGCGATGTTTAAAGGGCTTCTCTTTCTCGGCGCGGGGTCCGTCCTGTCAGCAACACACACGCGGAACATGGAAGACCTCGGAGGATTAATTCGAAAAATGCCGTGGACCGCCGCTTGTTTTCTGACAGGGGCCGCGGCAATCTCCGCGCTTCCGCCGCTGAACGGTTTTGTAAGCGAATGGTTTGTTTTTATCGCGCTTCTTTTGGGGTTTGAAAGTACGGGCGCAGGGATTCAGTTTTTTTCTCCGGTTCTTGCCGTACTTCTCGGGTTTGCGGGCGCTCTGGCCGCGGCCTGTTTTATAAAGGCTTTTGGGATCAGTTTTTTGGGCCAGCCCCGCTCCCGTCACGCGGCTGAGGCGCGGGAAGTGAGCGGGTCCATGAAACTCGGAATGGGGATTCTGGGCGCAAGCTGTTTTGGATTAGCCCTGGGCGCGCCCTGGGTTTTTAGAATTCTCGGAAAAACCATAGAGGCGTTTTCCGGTGCACAGCTCTCCATGGAGGGACTTACTCAAAAGACATTTTTGTTCTCCCCTTCCGGAACAAGTCAGTTTTCACCCTTTTTTATAGTCCTTGTTGTTTTGGGTTTTGCGCTCGGAGCGGTCCTCTTCCTCCGCCTTATCTGCGGAAAACAGTCGGTCCGAATCGGTCCGAGCTGGGATTGCGGTCTGCCGGGACTTGAATCCCGTATGCAATATACATCGACGGGTTATTCCAAACCGTTGCGCCGCATCTTTTCTTTCCTCTATCAGCCGACCCGCCGCGTGGAGCTGGAAGATGAAGGGCTTGAGATACTCAGGACCGCTCAGCGCTTTGAGTCAAAGATCACTCATCACGCGGATGAGTGGGTTTATCAACCCTTGTCGGAACTTGTCGCCAGGCTGTCACGGAAGGCAAAACAAATTCAAACCGGGCATATTCAGCTTTATTTGAGCTACATTTTTATCACCCTGATTCTCTTGCTCCTTTTCTATGGAGGACGCTCCTGATGCCGGCAGTTATTTTGTCCGTTCTCCAGTTATTTCTCCTCGTGATTTTTGCGCCCACGATGGGATGGTTCATCAGAAAAATGAAAGCGGCTTCTCAAAACCGCGTTGGCCCGAGCTTGGCCCAGGCTTATTCGGATCTCTGGAAATTGTTTCGAAAGGACATGGTGATTTCGGAAACGGCGTCCTGGCTCTTTTACGTCATGCCGTTCGTTCTTTTTGCTTCGACCCTTGCCGCGGCCTCCATGCTTCCGGTCCTGGGTACCCGTTCGCTTTTCGGTTTTGCGGGAGACGTCATTCTCTTTGTTTATCTTCTGGCCCTCGGCAGGTTCTTTCTGGCGCTTGCGGCACTGGATACCGGCACGACTTTCGGCGGCATGGGCTCGAGCAGGGAAATGACGATCTCTTCGCTCGCTGAACCGGCGATTCTTCTCGCTTTTTTCTCTTTAAGTTTTCGCGCCCACACCTTGTCCCTCGAAGGGATGGTCTCCTATTTTGCTGCCCAGTCTCCCGTGCAAATGCTGTTTTTTACAAGTCTTGCTTTTGGCGCCCTGCTGATCGTGACGATTGCGGAAAGCGGAAGAATTCCCGTGGACAACCCTTCAACACACCTGGAGTTGACCATGGTTCACGAAGCCATGATCCTCGAGTATTCCGGACGGTACCTCGCCCTCGTTGAATGGGGTCATCAGATCAAACAGCTGGTATTTTTAACCCTCCTCGCGAATCTTTTCTTCCCCTGGGGAATTGCCAGCTCGTGGGATCTTCCGGCGCTGGGGCTCTCGCTTGTCTTTTATCTCGCAAAAGTTTTTTTTCTTGCGTTCGTGGTCGGATGGATCGAAATTCATTTCGCCAAATTACGGCTTTTTAGAATTCCGGATCTTCTGGCGGTGGCGTTTGTGCTGGCCATTTTGTCTTTGCTCGGGCAGTTGATCGTCGGGAGGGGAGCATGACTCCGGAACTTTCGGAATCACTCATTCATTTTCTCGGGATGATGCTTTTGATCGCTTCTTTCTGGATCCTTACCTCTCCCCAGATCAGGACGTGTATCCGGGCTTATGCGGCCCATTCATTCTTTCTTGCGCTCATCACGGCGGTGATTGCGCTTACGAATCATGTCGAACATCTGTTGCTCCCGGCGGTTTTAACGCTGGTCCTGAAAACGATTGCCATTCCGCAGGTTTTCTTCAAGGTGATCCGGCGGCTCGGCATTCGCAAGGAGGTTGAAAGTTATGTCAACATCCCTTTCACGCTCCTTTTGGCCGTACTGCTTGTGTTTTTTTCGTTTTATGTCACGGGAGAGGGAAAAATTCTGAAACCGGTTGCGTTCGGCGAATTCATCCCGCTGGCCGTCTCGACCGTTTTTTTCGGGATGCTGATGATGACGACCCGGAAAAAAGCCATCAACCAGGTTCTCGGCCTGCTTCTGATAGAGAACGGCCTTTTTTTAATGGCGATCACCATGACCTTTGGGATGCCGCTTTTGGTCGAGATGGGAATCTTCTTTGACGTGCTGGTTGCCATGATGATTATGGGAATTTTTGTTTTCAAGATTCGCGACGCTTTTGAAAGCATCGACGCGGACGACATGACCGTTCTGAAAGGATGACACGATGACGATTGAGAAGGTGCTTTGGACGCCGCTTGTTTTTGCGTTTCTCTGCCTGATTCCCTGTCCGAAGCGGATGACCCGACTGACTTTCATGGCCGGTGCGATTCTTTCCGCGATCGGAGCGTGGCTCTTTGTTTTCGGAGCGTCCTGGTCGCATCGTGCGTTTGCCTTTGGCGGAAATCTCATGATGGATTCGCTTTCGGCGGTTTTTGTGCTTTTGATCACGAGCGTGGGGGTGTTTTCGGCCGTATATGCCGGAGGATATATCTTTAAGGAAGAAGATGCGAGCATTTCTCCCTTGAGACTTCGCCGGTATGCTTTCTTTTTTCACTTGTTTCTTTTTACCATGCTGTTGACCGTTTTTTCCAATAACCTCGGAATCATGTGGATTGCAATCGAAGGGACCACGCTGGCGTCGGCCTTTCTGGTCAATGTGGATGACAAGAAAAGTTCGATCGAAGCCGCATGGAAATATCTTATCCTCTGCAGCGTCGGAATTTCGCTCGCGCTTTTCGGAGTCATTCTTGTTTATTATTCGGCGATCGCCCAGGCGGCGGCAGGGGAAAGCGGCCTTCTGCTGAACTGGACCTTTTTGCTGGAGAATGCCCAACAACTGGATCCGCAGATCATCCGGCTGGCTTTCATCTTTATCCTCGTAGGTTATGGCACCAAGGCGGGACTTGCTCCTCTCCATTCCTGGCTTCCGGACGCGCACAGTCAGGCCCCCGCTCCCGTGAGCGCGCTTCTTTCCGGCGTGCTTTTAAGCTGCGCGACTTTGGGAATTCTGAGATTTCACATCCTGACGACCGCGACGACCGGTTCGGATTTTTCGGGGACCCTTCTCGTTTTATTTGGGGTTCTTTCCGTGGCTGTTGCGGCGCCTTTTATCCTGGAGCAAAAGGATTATAAGCGGTTGCTGGCTTATTCCAGCGTTGAGCACATGGGTCTTGCGGCCGTGGGGCTTGGTTTCGGAGGCGCGATCGGAATTTACGCAGCGATTCTTCATATCGTCAATCATGCCTTTACAAAATCCCTCCTTTTTTTCAGCACTGGACACCTGCTTCATCTCTACCGGACCAAAGAGATCAGTAAGGTAAAAGGAATTTTCCGGAGAAGTCCGTTCCTGGGCGTCATTTTCTTTTCCGGCGCCCTTGCCATTGCCGGGATGCCGCCCTTCAGTATTTTTGTCAGCGAATTTCTCATTTTAAGCGCGGGATTCCAGACCGGCAGATTTGTTGCGTGCGCGATTCTCTTGATTTTGCTAACGGTCGTCTTCATCGGCTTTTTAAGGCATTCGAATCAAATGACTTTTGGTGAAGGTGAAAAACTCCCGGCCGGCCGGGAAAGTTTCTTGATGAACGGCGTGCTCCTTGCCGGAATGATCTTGATTCTCGGGATGGGTTTTTATATTCCGGGACCCCTGCAGCATTTACTCCAGGAAGCAGGCCGCGTGGCAGGAAGCGGTGTTTTATGAAAACGGTCATAGACGGATTAAAAGAGAAATTCGGGAACTCTATTCGGAAAGTCTGGGACGGATGCGGCAAGCAGGTCCATGTTCGCATTTCGCGGGATTTTATTCTTGAGGCGGCGGCCTTCCTTGTCCGGGTCCACGAGATGCGATTTTTGTTTCTCTCCGGCTCTGATACGAGACATGAGGACGGAACTTTTACGCTCGATTATGTTTTTTCTTACAGCCGCGAGGACAAGTTTTTAATTCTCCAAACAAGTATTGAAGAAAAAGAACCCCGGTTTCCGTCCCTGGCCCATTTTCTGCCGCAGGCCAACTGGCAAGAGAGGGAAATCCAGGATCTTTTGGGACTGGAGGCGATCGGGCATCCGGATCCCCGGCGGCTTGTTCTTCACGAGGACTGGCCCCGGGACATTTTCCCTTTGAGAAAGGATTTTGATTTTTCCGGGAAAATTCCGAGAGTTGCCGGGCATTATGCTTTTGAGCGGGTGGAAGGAGAAGGAATTTTTGAGATCCCCGTAGGTCCCGTTCATGCGGGAATTATTGAACCCGGCCATTTTCGTTTTTCAGCGGCGGGTGAAAGTATCGTCAAACTTGAAATCCGTCATTTTTACACGCACAAGGGCACCGAAAAATCCGGGGAGGGGAAAAGTCCGGAGCATCTTCTCTGTCTTGCCGAAAGAATCTCGGGGGATCATTCGGCGGCGCATGCGGTTGCCTGTGCACAGGCGCTCGAACTTCTGGGAGGGATAGAGGTTCCGACGCGGGCCCAGTTTATCCGTGTCATTTATCTTGAGCTGGAGCGTTTGCATAATCACATGAGTGATATTGCGGGGATTTCACTCGACGTTGCTTTCAGCTTTGGCGCAAGTCAGCTGATGAGGCTTAAGGAAACCCTGATGGGTCTGAATGAGCAATTGACAGGGACGCGGCTTTTGCGGTCCGTGGTCGTTTGGGGGGGAGTCCGCCGGGATATTTCTGAATCCGAAAAAGAGTGGTTTATCAAGGAGATCAAAAAGATCAAGGAGGATTTTGACGAAATCGTCCAGATTCTCTGGCAGGTTGATTCTTTGATGGACCGGGTTACAACGACCGGCCGGATCAAAAAAGAGATTGCGGAAGCGCTTGGCGGCGTCGGGCCCGTTGCGAGGGCCTCAGGGGTTGACCGGGACATGCGGCGGGACCATCCCTATGCGGCGTACAAGGAACTTTTTTTCAGAGTGCCGGTTTTTACGGAAGGCGACGTTGAAAGCCGCATGAAAGTGAAAATCCAGGAGGTCTACGAATCTTTTAAATTGATCTATGACGCTCTTTTTTCGATGCCCCAGGGGTCTTTGCGCGGTGAGTTAAAACCGCTTGCCCGGTCCCAAAGCGCGATCGGGCATGTAGAGTCTCCGCGTGGGGAATGTTTTCACTGGATCATGACGGACAAACACGGGAAGATTTTCAGGTGGAAAATTCAGTCACCCTCGTTCGCCAATTGGCCCTTGATTGAATATGCCGTGCTGGAAAATATCGTTCCGGATTTTCCGCTTATCAATAAAAGCATGAATCTGTCTTATTCCGGAAACGACCGGTAAATCCGGATTTTGAGAGGAACCCCATGTTCAGGATTTTAAAGAAAAACATAACGACAAAAAAAGCGACTCTACCGCCGGACTCTCTTTTCCAAAAGACACGGGAAGGATTTTCGGGAGCGCCTGACATTGATTTTGAAAAATGTACAGGATGCGGGAAATGCGTCATCGCCTGTCCAACTCATGCCCTGGAAGTGATGGACCACCCGAATGAGGACAAACGTTCTTTTAATCTTTCATACGGGGACTGTATCTTTTGCGGTCTTTGCGGACCGGCTTGCCCCCATCAGGCGATTTCCTTTAACGGGAAACGGGATTTTTCCGCCCGAACAAAAATAGAATTGAACAAAGTGACGGATTTTTCTTTGTCCGGTTGCCGAAAAGATCCGGCTTTTGTTGCGGGCACTACCTTGCCCGTCAGGGGCAGGGCGGATGGCGGCCCGGGTTTTACCCAGGGTGATTTTTCAAACCGTCTCACCATGGAAGAAGCCGGCCTGAAATTAAAAAATAAAATTCAAAATCTCTTTGGCCGCTCCCTTCATGTCCGTGAAGTCGATGCGGGTTCCTGTAACGGCTGTGAAGTGGAGATCGTGAATCTTTCAAACCCGGTTTATGACGTGGAGCGATTTGGCATTCATTTTGTCGCTTCTCCGAGGCATGCGGACATGATTCTTGTGACCGGACCCGTGACGCGTCAGATGGAGCTTGCGCTTGTGAAGACCTATGAGGCGATGCCTTCCCCCAAACTTGTTGTAGCCTGCGGAAGCTGCGCCATCAGCGGCGGGATATTCCAGGATAGCTATGCCGTGACCGGAGGCGTGGATCGTATCATTCCTGTGGATCTTTATATTCCCGGCTGTCCGCCTCATCCTCTCGCCATCATCCGGGGGATTTTAACGTTTTTGGAAAAGGTTCCTCGGAAGAAACAGTTCTCTTTATAAGCGTACTGAAGTAGTTTGTCCTTGCCAGTATCATCGGCGTGATCGTCGGTTCGGCGACGGCTGGATTTCTGAAACTGCTCAGCTAGAGCCTGGCCGCCGCAGGCAGATATCCCTATTGTTTTTAAGGCGGCTGATCCCAAGGAGATTGCCGCCAGACTGTCCCGGCTTAAAAACCTTAAATATGACGCAAAGGACCGTTGCTGGGTATGGTTCAAAAAGGGGAACCGCAGGATGAAGTCTTGGGAGACGACCTTGCTCGGAAGGATATTCTTTCGGGATCAGGATCGACGGCAAAGATCTTGACGCGATGCCGCCTTTGACGGACGAGGCCCGCCGGAAATTTGAAGAAGATCAGCGCCGGCTTCACGCGAACCCGGAGATTCGGAAAGCGCTCCCTCAGAACCTGGAGATATACTCTCTTACCCGCCGCGTCGCTCCAACAATTCCCGTGCTTGACGGCTGGACGCCTCTGCAGTGCATGAAGACGCCCGAGGGACGGCTTCAGCTTGAAGCCCTGATCAACCGAATGGAAATCATGGACCAAGCAAGGCCGGATTATCTTCCCGGCTTTGACATGAATCTTCTGCGCGGGAAACTGGGACTGCCGATCAGAAATAAAGCGTAAATAGGCGGAGGCCGCTTTTTCTGCGTAGCAAAAGAATGAGCGGCCGTGAGGAAAGAGAGAACGGGAATGTTCGGGATTAAAAGACCTTCCTGCAGCAAGAGATGTCGCGGCAGGCGAAAAACCGGAGGATATTACCCGGCCGTCCGCGTATAATACGTGCCGAAACACAAAAAACGAGGAAACGAAAAACAACAAAACAAGCAGTTCATAAAAATCTAAAATTTGCGTAGCTTCGGCTGCTGACCACTGCAAAACGACCAAATTTTCAATGGTAAGACAGCGTTTGAAGCACGCCCCAAGACGGGGGCGTGTAGAAAACGTTCTTACCAGGGTGCTTGGTCGTACCCGCAGTGGGGCGTGAGTATGCACGCTCCTTTTTTTGGGTACAAACAAGCACTTCTGGAAGACAGTCTATTCAGGGCTGAATCGCGCACAAGCGAGGAAAGCCCATGACTGCAGGAACCCGCGAACAGAAGTTCTTTTCCGCATTACGAGATATTTTTGTCGGCGCTAAAGTTGAGGGCGAATCGGGTTATATCAATCTGATGCGCATCAAGTCGTGCTACTACGAGAAGGGGGTCTTTCCCGAACTGTTAAAGGACATCGATACTGGCCTTAAACCATTTCCCCATTTCCGCGAAGAGTTGTTCGAGAAGCTTTACACATTTTTCAGCCGGTATTTCAGCGAGAGTGGCTCGATCTACTTCCGATACACGCCACTGCACCAGAACGTTTATGAGAAGGTCTATACCGACGACAAAGATGTGATGCTGTTCTGGAAGACGCACATGCTTTATTACGTCAAGACCGACCGGCTGTTCAAGAACCTCGACGTGGAATTGGACGGGCAGAAGTTCTTCTTCGACGTGTCAGGGTTGGAACACAAGAAGTCCAACGAGAAGAGGCAGTTGATCTACAAGCTCAAAGAGAAACGCCGGGACGGCGTTGTGGTGTTCACCGTTGCCTACTCGGAGCGCGGGCGAAAAACCAAAGCCGATGAGATTTTGAGCGAATTGAATCGGGCTGGTGTGGAGACTAGCGAGGGGCTTCTGGAACGGGTGTTTCGGGTGTTTGAGCGGCAGAGCGAGGTGGACTATTTCATCAACAAGAACGCCAAGGCATTTCTGGAGGAGCAATTCAGCCTGTGGTTGTACCAGTATGTCTTTATCGGCGAGAGCGCATGGACGGAGCAGCGTATCCGGCAACTGCAAGTCCTCAAGGACATTGCGTTCAAGATCATCGCCTTCATCAGCCAATTCGAGGACGAGTTGGTCAAAATCTGGAACAAGCCGAAGTTTGTGCTCAACTCAAACTACGTCATTACCCTCAGCCGCATCGCCGAACGAAACGGTGGCATGTTGGTCGTGGGAAAACTGCTGGAACATGTCGGGTTCAAAGCGCAGATTGAGGAATGGCGCGAGTTGGGCATCGTGGACGGCTCGTTCAAAAAGGCGAGCGTGCTGGAGAAGGACAGGAAGGGCAACCGGCTGGCCGACCGCTGGCAACATCTACCGGTGGACACGAAATATTTCAAGGATGTGGAGTTAGAAATCATCAGCTTGTTCGACAATCTTGACGAATCCCTCGACGGCTGGCTGATAAAAAGCGAAAACTATCAGGCGCTAAAGACGATTCTTGGCAAACATGCCGGTCGCGTCCAAAGCGTTTACGTTGATCCTCCATTCAACACTGGCGACGACTTCCAATACATCGATCATTTTCAGGATAGCACGTGGCTAACGCTGATGGATAACAGGCTGGAACTCGCCCGCAACATCCTCAGTGATTCCGGGTCGTTCTATCTGCACCTTGACGAGAATGCCAACTTTCTAGGCCGTCTGGTGATGGATAAGAATTTTGGAGAAGGTCAGTTTAGACGCGAGATTGTGTGGGACATCCAAGTGCTCTCAGGGTTTAAGGTCAAGGGGGCTGAGAAGAAGTGGATTCTTGGTCACCAAACGATCTACTTCTACTCAAAAACGGACGATTACTACTTTGAGAAGATAATTCAGCCGCAATCTCTCAAGTATTTAGAGAGTTTCAATCGAACTGATGAAAAGGGGCGTAAGTACCAAGTTGCCCATGGTCGCCGCATCTATAGGGACGAGGTTGAGGAGAAGGGAAAGCCTTTCGGGGATGTGTGGGCAGATCTGAAAGATCTCATCGATGTCGAACGCCCATTTCTTGAAGTATGGAAAGAACTAACAGCTGCCATGGACTTTGACAAGCCACTGAGAAGCGTATGGTCGGATATCATGTCATTCCAACAACAGCCAACGTCCAGTGAGAGGGTCAACTTCGACACTCAGAAACCTGAGAAACTCCTGACGCGCGTCATCAAGGCTTCATCGAAACCAGGCGGAATCGTCCTGGACTACTACGGGGGCAGCGGTACAACACCTGCCACAGCCCAAAAAATTGATCGTCTAAATCATTTCTGTCAGTGATAATTACAATAGTTGGATTATTTA
>CAYULU010000022.1:0-29514 GCA_964445745.1 uncultured bacterium
AGGGCCATCAACCCTTCTATAATTTTTAATTTCTTGTTTTGAAACAAATTTAACCCTTGCTACTACAGCTATACTATCAAAAACATTTGTATACCTTGTCCAAAAATCATAACCGTATATAGTTCCACACCAATATGTTCCATCATCAATTTTATAAAAAATTGCATCCGTAGCAATTAAAACTTCCATCAACTAGCCCCCTCAAATATTCTATTTGGATAGCTCCGGTAATTTACTGCGATGCCCTTCACCCAAACAGTTTGAACAATAACGCCTTTCACTTATGTTTGACCTACCCCGATCTTAAACTGGCATACACTGAGTTTCCCCAATCTAGTGGACGGTTTGTTAAGGTAGTAAAGCAATAGCCGTAGTGCTTTCTCTTTCATATTCAAGAAAGTTCAAGTTCCCCAAGTGCTGAATGAACTCATCCTCAACTTGCAACACACATACTATACGTCGTTGAATCGTCGGGAACGCAGTTTCAGGATTTGAGTTTGCGCTTCAAGCTTGATCCAGATTGCGATTGAAATTGTATGGCTTTCGTCTTTAGAGGGTCAATTGTTTCTTTTTCCCTCCCGATTTTAAGATCGCCCCAGGGCCGCATCATCTGAGGGGACGTTTTGATCGCTTCGCAAACCGGGAGGCATGTTTTTCCGCTTCTTTGATGGCGCGTGTAAGGTAAGTATTGATGGGAACCGGGACGCCATGCTGGCGGCCAAGCTTTACGATCCTTCCGTTCATCGAATCAATCTCTGTACGTTTCCCCCTCTGAAGGTCCTGGAGCATGGACGGATGATGGTCATAGGTTCGAGGGAGAAGCTTGGCATAAAATATTTTCTTGTACGCACCCGCCGTGGAAGGATCAAGCCGGACTTTGGCCTTGCGGGCCACTTGATAAATTTCATCCATCACGGCATTCATGGTCTCCTGCGCCCTTTCATTTTCTCCCAATTTCCCGTAGTGGGACTGCATTAAAGAGGTCAGCGAATTGAGCTACATTGTATATGGCCTTGAGCAAAAGCAGTCCCTTGGCGTTACAAGTCGCCACCCACCGAAGGAATCTTTGTAGCCGCCTTCCGTGACCATCTTGACCGTTGAAATCTTGAATTCCCTGTCAAATCGCTTCTTTTTAATGCTTCGTCTTCCATTGGGCACCCCCATCTGGTGAACCGGCTTTCATCCTAAAACCAACTCTCTTCTGAACAAAGGACCTCCGCCGGATTTTAAAAAAGTTCCTTTTGCACAGGTTTTTTCGACGTTTTGTTTTTCACAAGATCAAGACCGCTCACGCCGACGCCCAGGAGCCGGATGGCTTTTTGACCGGCAAGGGTTTTGGTAAGAAGAAGTTCTTCCGAAACCCGGTAGATTTTTTGCCAGCTTTCCGGGAAATCCGTCAAGGTCCGCGACCGCGTCATTTGCTCAAAATCGTGATATTTAACTTTTAAGACGACCGTTCGCCCCGACTTCCCTTTATAAACCAGTTCGGAAAACACCTGTCGTGAAAGCTCTCCCAGTTTCGCCTTGAGCCAATCCACCCGAAGGATGTCCTTTTCAAAGGTCTCTTCTTTACTCACCTGGGTCGGTTCCCAAAAAGGCACCACCTCCCGGTCCTCCGTCCCGTTGGCCATTTGAGAAAGGTGGGTGCCCCATTTTCCGAAACGGCCTCGAAGATTCTGAAGAGACATCTCCCGAAGATCCCCACAGGCCCTCACTCCGATTCGATGGAGTGTTTCCTCGGTCTTGGGTCCCACTCCCGGAAGTTTCCGAACGGGAAGATCTTTTAGAAAAACGACTTCCTTGCGGGGAGGAATCACCGTTAAGCCGTCCGGCTTCTTGAAGTCAGAAGCTATTTTCGCAAGGAACATGGCCGTAGCAATTCCCGCGGAGGCCGTAAGACGGGTCGCCGCAAAAATATGCTGTTTGATCAGTTTCGCGAGCTCGACAGGGTCGTCGATCCGGAGCTTGTTTTCCATCACATCGAGATAAGCCTCATCCAGCGACACCTGTTCCACAAGCGGCGTGTAATTGCGAAGGATCGACATGATCGTTTTCGAGGCTGCGGAATATTTTTCAAAATCCGGAGGGATAAAGATGGCCTGGGGACAAAGGCGCCTGGCCCGGGAGGACGGCATGGCGGAATGGATTCCAAATTGCCGGGCTTCATAAGAGCAGGTGCTGACCACGCTCCGGCTTTGAGGGTCTCCTCCGACAATGACCGGCTTCCCCTTAAGCTCGGGCCGGTCACGTTGTTCCACGGCCGCAAAAAACGCGTCCATATCGATATGAATGAATTTACGGGGCCAATTCATTTAAGCACACGGCGTAAGGTGTACGGCGTATGAAGCGAACGCAAATCCAATACGCTGTACTCAAATCTGTGAAAGAGAAGAGGCCACTGAATGTAGCTCAATCATTTTTGTCAAACCTGTCTGCCGGTTCTTGATCTCGACCTTCCCCTGCGCCAGATTGCGTTCCCCGATCACGATCTGCCTGGGGATACCGATCAGGTCCGCGTCGTTAAACTTGACGCCCGCACGTTCGTTGCGGTCATCGTAGAGGACCTCCACACCGGCCGCACTCAACTCATCGTAAAGTTGCTCAGCCGCAGTCGTAATTTTGGGATCCGCCTGATTGACCGTAACGATCTCAACCTGAAAAGGCGCGATCTCGGAGGGCCATTTAATTCCTTTTTCATCATGATGCTGTTCAATCGCCGCCGCAAGAATCCGGTTCACCCCGATTCCATAACAACCCATGATCGCGGGTTTCCTCTCCCCTTTTTCGTCAAGAAAAGTCGCGCCGATCGATTCGGAATACCGTGTCCCCAGCTTAAAAATGTGACCAATCTCCATGCTGGTCGTCAGCGTTAGCCGCCCTTTCCCGTCAGGCGAAAGGTCCCCGTCTTTAACAAAACGGATATCACCGGCCGCCACAGGCGTAAAGTCACGCCCATGAGCCACATGCCGCAGATGCCTGTCCTTTTCATTAGCACCTGTGACACCGTCCGTAATGGCCGTCACGTCCCAATCCGCATACACCGGAATTTTAAGACCGACGGGGCCCGCAAATCCGACCGGGGCGCCCGTTGCTTCGCGAATCTCATGGGCCTCGGCTTGGCGAATCGTTTTTGCCCCGATCAGCTTCCGGAGTTTTCCTTCGTTGACCTCACTGTCCCCCGTCACAAGGGCGGCCACCGGACGGTCATCTGCAATAAAAATTAACGTTTTGATTAACTGCGACGGAACTATTTTAAATTGGTGTGAAATCTCGTCGATCGTCCGGAGGTTGGGAGTGTCAAAGGGCTCCGGCTTTTCAAAGGGGGGCTGGGAGACGGAGAGTTCGGGCCTGGCCCGTTCCGCGATGTCCTGACTTGCGAGATAACCGTTTTCCGAACTCGCAACCCGGTCTTCCCCGTAAGGACAAATGACCATAAATTCCTGGCTCATTTTGCCACCCATCATCCCGGTGTCCGCACTCACCACCTGAAACTTGAGTCCGCAACGATTAAAAATATTGTGGTAAGCCGCGTACATTTTTTGATAATGCGAATCCAGTCCTGCCTCATCACGGTCAAAGCTGTAGGCATCCTTCATAATAAATTCCTTCGTCCGGATCACGCCAAATCGCGGGCGGGCCTCGTCACGAAATTTGGTCTGGATTTGATAAAGGGTTAAAGGCAGATCCCGAAAAGATTTTATGTTCGTTCCCACCAGGTCGGTGATCACTTCTTCATGGGTGGGGCCCAATACAAACTCGTGACCCGCCCGGTTTTTAAATGCAATCTTGTCTTCCCCCAGCGTTTCGTAGCGACCCGACTTTTTCCAAATCTCGGCCGGATGAAGCGCGGGCAACAGGACTTCGCACGCACCCGCTTTGTTCATCTCTTCGCGAATGATCCCGATCACCTTGAGAAGGACTCTGAACCCAAGGGGCAAATAGCTGTAAACGCCCGAAGCCAGCTGACGGATCAGCCCGGCCCGAAGTGCCAGCTGATGGCTGACCGCCTCGGCATCTTTGGGAACGTTTCTAAGACTGGGAATCAGTATTTGTGTCCAACGCATGATGAAATCCTTTACACGGGCCGTAGCGCCGCGCTGTTTTAACTGCCGCTAATATGCAGTAGATTTTTTAATTTGTCCAGAATCTGCAAGTTGACAATATCGTTATAAAACACAAGAACCATCAGTCCCATCAGCGCAAAAAATCCCGCGTTTGTAATTTTTTCCTGGAGGGGTGCGGGAACCGGTTTCCGGAACAGCGCCTCAATCAGTAAAAAGACCAGATGCCCTCCGTCCAGCGCGGGGATCGGGAACAAGTTGATCACCGCAAGTGAAACACTCAAAATCGCCGTGAGCAAAAGAAGTGATGCCACCCCCGCCTTTGCGGCCTGACCACTGACCTGGATAATGCCAAGGGGCCCCATCAGATTTTTCGGGGAAAGCTGACGGGTACAAATATAATAAATCGCCTTATAGGTCAAGGTCGTGTGGAAAAGGAGCGCCTCTCCCCCTTGGGCGATCGATTGAAAAAATCCGTACCGCTCCATCACAACCACCTCGGGATCCGGTGTAATCCCCACCCTTTTCAACGTTACCCTTTTCCCAAAAATGTCCCTGGTTTCTTCCATTTGCGGGCTCAGCGAAAAGGAAACTACCTTTTCTCCCCGCAACACTTCGATCGAAAGCGACTCGCCACGACTGCGGTCCAGCGTTTCGAGCACATCCTTCCAGGTAGAGACGGGTGTTCCATCCACCTTCAAGATTTTATCTTTGGTTTCAAGTCCGCTCACCGCGGCAGGATATCCCTGGATAAAACCGCCGATCACCGTTCCGGGCAACGGGCGTCCGATCATGTACACCGCGGAAAAGATCACAAACGCCAGAAAAAAATTCATGATCACACCAGCCACCACAATCATCATTCGCGACCCGACGGATGCGGCCAAAAAATCACCGGGTTTGGCCCCCTCGGTGCCCACCGACAACGAATCTTCCCCCGCAGGCTTCACAAACCCCCCGAGCGGAAATGCCGAAACGACAAAATGTGTTTCTCGGGAACGCCAGCCAAAAAGCTCGGGGCCAAATCCGATAGAAAACTTCTCAACCTTCACACCGCGTAACCGGCACGCGATAAAGTGCCCCCACTCATGGACTATAATCAGAATGCCAAACACCACAAGCGCCGGGAGAACGTTTCCAAAAACCGATAAAAGATGTTGCATGATTATTTCACCTCATTCGACTGGCATTAAGTTAAATAAATTCCCGAGCAATCTGACGGGCCCAGAGATCCGATTCAAGAATATCTTCAAGACCGGGTTGGCGCACCAGTCGGTGCCGCATCATCGTCTTTTCGATGATTCTCGGAATATCCAAAAATCCGGCCTTTTGGTCCAGAAAGGCCTGCACGGCAATCTCATTGGCCGCATTCAGCACCGCCGGCATCGTCCCCCCGATCTTGCTTGCCTCATAACCAAGCTTGAGACACGGGAAACGACGGGCATCGGGTTTTTCAAAGTGAAGCCCTTGAAGCCGGGTGAGATCAAGATCCGGAAGATGATTGTCGAGCCGGTCCGGATAGCTCATGGCATATTGAATAGGAAGACGCATATCGGCCACTCCGAGGTGCGCCAGGTGTGAGCCATCGGCCAGTTCCACCAGGGCATGAACGATCGCTTCAGGATGGATTAAAACTTCGATCTTTTTTGATTCCACCCGAAACAGATTAGCGGCCTCAATCACCTCAAGCCCCTTGTTCATGAGCGTCGCCGAATCGACCGTGATCTTGGGTCCCATTTTCCACTTCGGATGATTAAGCGCCTGGGCCCGCGTAATGTTTGCGAGAGAGCCCCGGAAATTCCGGAACGGGCCGCCCGAAGAGGTCAGGATCAGCTTTTTGACAAAATCAGGATGTTGATTTTCGAGACACTGCCACAATGCCGAATGCTCGCTATCGATCGGCAAAACCGCAACTCCCCGATTCGCTGCCTCTTGAAGCAAAAGACCTCCGGCCATCACCAGCGGCTCTTTGTTGGCAACCGCGATGATTTTACCCGCACGAACCGCAGAGAAAATCGGCTGAAGACCGGCCGCACCCACCATCGCGCAGATGACCTCCCGGACCGAAGGAATCGTGGAGACCTCCTCAAGACCTGAATCTCCGCTAACAAGCTTCACGCCAAGTTTTTTAAACTTCGCGACCCATATCTTGTCCCGGAACGTCTCATCGTAGACACAAACCACTTTGGGACGAAATTCAACCGATTGTTCGTAAAGACGGGCGATATTTTTTTTGGCGGCCAGGGCCTCGACCCGAAACCGCTCAGGGTGGATACGGACAATCCTCAGAGTGTTCTCTCCCACCGATCCGGTGGAACCAAGGATGGTGAGACGCTTGACCCTGCTCATATCCGTTCAAGACCGAGGACAAAGGTGAGGTAAAAATATACAAAAGGGACCGTAAAAAGAAGGCTGTCGACCACATCCAGCATGCCGCCAAGACCCGGCATCTGTCCCGAGTCTTTAACGCCGGCATCCCGTTTGATTAAGCTCTCGGCCAAATCCCCAAACAGGGCAAGCCCGCCCACTCCAATTCCGAGGAGCACAAAATGATACCAGGCCACCTCGATAAAAAAAATCGCTCCGACGGAAAGCAAAAGCGTTGTCACCATCTGCCCGATCGCCCCTTCCACGGATTTATTGGGACTGACCAGCGGAAGCAATTTGTTTTTCCCGAATTTTCGACCGACAAAATAAGCGCCAGCATCTCCTGCCTTGACAATCAGGATTGTGTAAAAAACCCATTCAGCGCCGTTCGGAAGTAATCGCAGTTTAATGAGATAAGAAAAAAACCAGGCCACGTAAACAATCCCGAAAACACTGACCGCAACACTGGTGATGGTTCGGTCCGGGGACCGACGGTTAAACAGAAAAATAAAAAGCGCGACACAGGCGGCCAACACCAGCGGAAGTTGCAAGGACGCGTAAGCCGCAAACGGGAGCAAAGCCCCAAAGCAAAGACCAAATCCCCGGTGGATAATCAACCCCTTGTTTTCCGCAATCGAGAAAAACTCATTGAGGGCCACCATGATAAATCCCACGACCATCAGAAAAAAGAGCCAGTGCGGCGCATAAAAAATCGTCGCCACAGCCGCCGGCACCATAATTAAAGACACGAGGAGCCTTTTCCCAAGCGTACTTATCGTCACTTTATTTGACATAGGTCCCTCGACTGATCCGGATTTTTCTCGAGCGGGCATATCGTCTTCAGGGTCTTGGCCCAACAAAAGATCGCCCTCACGAAGGAAGTCCCTGCGCGGGTCCGGTAGCGCCAAATCGGCGTTCCCGACGACGGTATTCATCAATCGCTTTTTCAAATTCTTCGGAAGTAAATTCAGGCCAGAACTTCGGCGTCACATAAAGTTCGGCATACGAAATCTGCCAGAGCAAAAAGTTGCTGATCCTCATCTCACCGCTCGTGCGGATCAAAAGCTCCGGGTCAGGAATTCCGGCAGTGTCAAGATTCGCACTGACAACCGATTCATCGATCCGGGCAATATCCAGATCCTGTTTCTTCACGCGGTCCGAAATTTTTCTGATGGCACGCAGGATTTCGGCGCGGGAGGAATAACTAAGGGCCAGCGTCAGGGTCAGCCCCGTGTTTCGTTCGGAATTTTTACGGGCATCCCAGAGTTTCTTTTGAATGGATTCGGGAAGATCGCTCATCTCCCCGATCATATTCAAAATGACATTATCCTTAATTAACGCGTTAATCTTCCCGTCCAGATACCCCGAAAGAAGACCCATCAAAAAGTTGACTTCTTCTTTGGGACGCCGCCAGTTTTCTTTGGAGAAGGTGTAGAGGGTCAGATAGCGAATACCCTTATCCGCCGCGGCCTTGACGATTTCTTCAACGCGCCTTACCCCTTCCTCGTGGCCCTTGATTCGGGGAAACCCTTTGCTTTTGGCCCAACGACCGTTCCCATCCATAATAATGGCAACGTGCTTGGGAATTTCATTCAGCATAGGGCCTGCCTCTTTTAAAGGAAAATGGTCTGATGGCGCTGACTGCCGACCGAAACAATCTTGATGGGAGTGCCGGTCAGTTGTTCAATTCTTTTCAGGTATCGACGCGCATTCAAGGGAAGATCGTTCCACTTTTTACATCCCGTGATGTCCTCATCCCATCCCGGAAGCGTCTCATAGACAGGTTTCGCCGAAGAAAATTCGTTGATGGCGTGCGGATAATCACGGGTCATCTTGCCGCCCACTTTGTAGGCCGTCGCAATCTTGAGTTCTTTCATGCCCGAAAGGACATCCAGTTTCATGATCGCCATTTCATCCAGCCCGTTAATCCGCACCGCGTGTCCCGCAATCACAGCATCAAACCACCCGCACCGTCTCGCGCGGCCGGTCGTGGATCCGAATTCTTCTCCTTTTTTTTGAATGAGCTCCATCAAATCGGGAGGAAACTGCGAGGGAAACGGCCCTTCTCCCACACGCGTCGTATAGGCCTTCACCACACCGATGACCCGGTCAATGAACGTCGGGGGAATCCCGGACCCCGTGATTGCGCCTCCCACCGTGGCATTGGACGAAGTGACAAAAGGATAAGTCCCGTGATCCACATCAAGCAGGGTCCCTTGGGCCCCTTCAAAAAGGATTTTCTTACGGGCTCGGGACGCGTCGTAAAGATACTTGGGAGTATCGATAGCAAGCTCCAGTAACCGTCCCCGGATTTTTTGACAATAGGCGAAAGTCTTTGCGAAAGAAATGGGCTGATGTCCGTAAACCTTGGTCAAAACCGCGTTGCGGTCCTTCACCACATCCGAAAGCCTTTGCCGGAGATAATCCATCGACCGTAAGTCGCAGATCCGGATCCCGACACGCGCCATTTTATCCGCATAACAGGGTCCGATCCCCCGTTTGGTCGTGCCGATGGCTTTTCCTTTTTTAAGGCTCGCTTCTCTCAACTGATCCATCAGCCGGTGATAAGGGAAAATCAGATGGGCCTGATCGGAAATAAAAAGCCGGTTACGGACCTTGATCCCGCCGCGATCCAGCATTTCCATTTCTTCAAAAAGCGATTCCGGATCGATCACGACTCCATTCCCGATGACACAAACTTTTTTGGGGTAAAGCACGCCGGAAGGAATAAGATGCAATACAAATTTCCGGCCTTTCACCTTGATGGTGTGACCAGCATTCGGCCCGCCCTGGTAGCGAACCACCACGTCGCTTTTTGCGGCAAGGATATCAATGACTTTCCCCTTACCTTCATCGCCCCACTGAGCACCGATCAAAATACGATTCAATTTAAACCTCTCTCTTTTAGACAGAAAACGGGGACAGTCCCCGGATTCACGGAGGGACTGTCCCCTGATACTCTATTATAGTTTCACAACCCTCACATCAATCACCGGCTTCGCCTTCTTGATTTGCGCCACAATTTTGGCGGGGACCTCGCTGTCGATATTGATCGCCGTCATCGCAAAAGCCTTTTTCCCTTTTCCCACACGCCCGAGCGACATTTCGGCAATGTTGACCCCGTTTTTCCCGAGAATCGTTCCGATACTTCCCACCACGCCCGGCAAATCTTCGTTTCGGACAAAAAGGACCCACCCTTCCGGCACCACATCGATCAGGAAGTCGTTGATCTTGACAATGCGCGGTTCCTTGTTAAAGAGGGTTCCCATAATCCGATATTTTTCCTTCCCCTGGACCACCTCAACATCGATGAAATTCGAGAAGTCGATCGTCTCGTTACTCGTCCCTTCGGAAACATTAATCCCACGCTCTTTGGCAATGTTCGGAGCGTTAACAAAATTCACGGTATCGCCACAAATCGGGGTCAGGATCCCTTTCAGAATGGCCACGGTCAGGGGGGCTGTTTTAAAACGGGTAGGATCGCCCCCGTAGCGGACCTCCACTTTTTTGATACTGCCGTCAAAAAGCTGGGGATAAAGCGACCCGATCTTCTCTGCGAGAACAAGCCACGGTTTCAACCCCTTGAGCGTATCGGGATCCAGATTGGGCATATTCACAGCATTCTTGATCGCCCGGTCATTCAGGGCGTCAATCACCTGGACAGCGACATCCAGCGCCACATTTTCCTGCGCCTCATCGGTGACAGCGCCCAAATGGGGAGTGCAGATAAACTGGGGAAGCTTCAGGAGCGGATGGTCCGCAGGAGGCGGTTCGCTCACAAAAACGTCAAACGCGGCCCCGGCGATCTGCCCGCTCTGCAAAGCCTCGGCAAGCGCGGTTTCATCGACGATACCTCCGCGGGCACAATTGACGATCCTCATTCCCTTTTTGCAAAGCTTGAACGTCTCCTTGTTGAGAAGGTTCCGGGTCTCGGCCGTCAGCGGCGTGTGAAATGTAAGAAAATCCGAGTTCTTGAGAAGGGTCGGGACATCCACAAATTCAACCGGCCATTCCTTGACAGCCTCTTTGGAAATAAAGGGATCGAACACCATAATTTTCATATTGAAGGCAGTCGCACGCTTCGCGACCTCGCGGCCGATCCGGCCAAACCCGACAATCCCGAGGGTCTTTCCGTTCAACTCACTGCCTTTAAACTTATTCCGCTTCCATTCTCCTTTTTTTACATGCGCATCGGCTTGCGGGAGATTCCGCGCGACCGCCATCAGCATGGAAAAACTCAGCTCCGCTGTCGAGATAGTATTGCCTTCGGGGGTGTTCATAACGATAATACCGCGCTGGGTCGCCGCCTCAAGATCCACGTTGTCCACGCCGACACCGGCCCGGCCAATCACGCGTAATTTTTTTCCGGCCTCGATAATTTCTTTCGTCACCTTGGTCGCGCTACGAACAAGGATAGCATCATAATCCCCGATAATCGCCTTCAGTTCTTCGGGTTTCAGACCGACCTTTTCATCAACTTTAAGATTTTTCTCCCGGCGAAGTACGTTCATCCCCCCCTGGCCCAGCGAATCGGAAACAAGCACTTTCATCATGGTCATCGTTAAACTCCTATGAAGGATTCAAAAAAATTTTCTGACAGAAAAACACCCCTGCCCATGTCCGCATTATTGACAGGAACAACAACAGGAACAGGAACCCGAAGAAGATTTCATCTCTTTCAGAGTTTCCGCGAGTACTTTCAGACCCGTCTCGAGCTCCTTGCGCCCGATGGCACCCATATGACAAATACGGACAATTTTTCCCTTCATCTGCTCACCCTGTCCGCCTGCCACAACAACCCCTTTTTCATCACGCATGATCTTGCAGAGTTTCTCGCCATCCACACCGTCCGGCAAACAAGCGGCCGTCACGGTCGAGGACGGAGCTTTCGAGAAAAGCCGAAGCCCCATTTTCTGGAGCGTTTCACGCGTGTATTGCGCGTTCTCGCCGCACCGTTTAAACACCGAGTCGATCCCTTCCGCCTCAATCATCTCAAGAGATTTCTGGAGCCCGAGAACAAGGGTCAGCGCGGGGGTCCACGGCGTGTCATTATCCGCCATGGATTTTTCATAATGCTTGAGATCATAATAAAATTTCGGAAGCTTGGCCGTTGCCATTCGGGCCTTCGCCTTCGGGCTGACACTCAGGAACGCTAGCCCCGGGGGCAACATCAACGCCTTCTGGGATCCGCTCACCACCAAATCCACCTTCCACAGGTCGGTCTCAAGGCGGTCAGCGCCAAGTCCCGAAATGGCATCGACGATTAACAAGGCCTCGGTCCTGGAAACAATGTCCCCGATCGCCTTGATATCACTGAGTACCGCCGTCGAAGTTTCGCAAAGCTGGACACACACGGCCTTGATGTCTTTATCCTTCGCGAGCATTTCCTCAATCTGCCTGGGGGCCGGCGCTTCCCCGTAAGGGACTTTTAATCCGATCGGATTGAGGCCGAATGCTTTCGCAATCGCAGTAAACCTCTCGGCAAACTTTCCGTTTTCCACCACAAGAACCTTATCTCCGGCCGAATGAAAATTGACCAACGCAGCCTCCATGGCCAAGGTCCCGGAACCCGCGAACGTGTAAACGGGATTTTGCGTCAAGAATACTTTTTTCAGGCGCTGGGAAACATCCCCGAAAATCTTGCGGTACTTGGGCGTGCGATGATGGAAAATGGGCTCCGCCATCAGCTGTCGTATGGATTCGGGAACCGGGGTGGGGCCTGGGGTCAAAAGGATGGCTGGCTGGATCATTATTTTATCTCCGTTTTTGAAGTGACTACCTGGTCAACAATTCCGTAACTCCTGGCCTCTTCGGCTGACATAAAATAATCACGGTCGGTGTCTTTTTCAATCTGTTCCTTGGACTTGTCCGTGTGATGGGCCAAAAGCCGGTTGAGTTGCTCTTTGAGTTTTAAAATTTCGGTCGCCTGGATGTGAATGTCGGACGCTGTCCCCTGTGCGCCTCCCCAGGGTTGATGAATCATCACCCGAGCGTTCGGCAGTACATAACGTTTCCCTTTCGTCCCGGCCGCAAGCAAAAAGGCTCCCATGCTGGCCGCCTGCCCGATACAGTACGTGGCAACATCACATTTAACAAACTGCATGGTGTCATAAATGGCCAGTCCCGCGGTCACCGATCCACCGGGCGAGTTGATATACATATTGATGTCTTTGGAGGGATCTTCCATATTCAGGAAAAGGATCTGCGCAATGATCATATTGGCAATCAAGTCATCGATCGGCGTTCCCACAAAAACAATCCGGTCCTTGAGAAGCCGGGAGTAGATGTCATAGGCCCGTTCGCCTCTCCCCGTCGTTTCAATCACCATCGGAACTAGATAACTCATTTTCAACCTCCGCTCTTAGCGACGAGCTCATAACGTCTGCCGCAACCCTCTCGCGCGGGCCAAACGCTATGCGCTAAACGTTAAGATTGTTTAGCATTAGCCTTGATAAATTCGATTACTTTTTCGTTTCGGATCTGATCCCGCAGGGATTCCAGGGCTTCCTTGTGCTCCTGATAATATTTCTCGATAACTTCCACCGGCTGGCGATAACGGGCCGAAAGATCCGTGTATTTTTTCTTTAGATCCGGTTCTTCAACCTTGATTTGCCGGTTCTCAGCAATCTCATCCAGCAAGAAAGCCAGATGGATTTGTCGTTTAGCTTCGGCTTCAAATTCCTTCTGGATCTTCTCTTTTTCCTGATCAAAAAGCTCTTCCGTTCCCCCCTGGGAAACAAAGCGCTGTTTCGACTGGTCGATCAAATGCCCGGTCCGCCGGGCCAACAATCCCTGGGGAATATCCAGTTTGTTATGCTTCAGAAGCTCGTCAAAAAGAGCCTTCTCAAAAGCCGCGTTCGTTTCGTCTTCCTTGCGTTTGATAAGATCCTGCTTCATTTTTTCCCGAAGGTCCGCAAGATCCTTGTAGTCCCCGGCCTGTTTGGCCAGATCTTCATCGACCGCGGGGAGTATTTTTTCTTTGACTTCTTTGACAGTCATTCTGAAAGTCGCGGGCTTGCCGGCCATATTCTTGTTCTGCATGCTTTCAGGCATCGTCAGCTGAACATCTTTGGTATCCCCCGCTTTTACGCCAACCAGCTGAGCGGAAAATCCCTTAAGGTACTCGCTTTCCTTGAGCTCGATCCAGTCGTCTTTACGCTTTTCGAACTCCTTGTTTTCGATGACGCAAACATAGTCGGCGATTACAAAATCCCCCATGGCCGCCGGCCGCTCAACCGCCTTGTACTGGCAATGGATTTCCCGAAGGTTTTCGATCGATTTTTCTACTTCCTCCGGTTTCACGTCCGCTTTTTCCCGCTTCGCGCTAAGCCCCTCGACTTTGGACAACTTTACTTTAGGACGAATTTCAATATGGGCCTTAAAACTCAGCTTTTCTTTTGAAAACTGAATGTCATGAAGCTCGGGCGTCGCCAGCGGATTCAGCCCTTTTTCTCGAATAGCATAGGGCAGGGATTCCGAGAGTAGATGTTCCAGCACTGCGTCGGAGGCATTTTTTTCATAATGCATTTCAATCACGTCCCGCGGTACTTTTCCAGGCCTGAAACCGGGCACCTTGGCTTTGGGCGCAATGGCAGTGTAATAATTCTCGTATTCATCAAGAATTTTGTCTTTACCGACCTCAATAGTAAGAATTTTTTCGCAAACCTTGCCGTCCTGGAGTTTCACCTTAAAGGGAACGGTCGTAGCAACACCGCCCTGGGGATCATCCTGAGGATCTGCCTCTTTTTTCTTTTTAAAAAAATCCATCCGAAACACCACTTTCTTTTATAGGTTAATGGCTCAGCCTTTGACTGAGCAAAGCAAAATGGCACGTATCATCCGCTGTCATTTTTGCCAAATCTTTTCGGGGTAAAATAAACCCGACAGACCTTCTGGCTTTGCATGATCAAATCTTGAAGAGAGGAAATCGCAAATTAAATCCATCCCGCTACCAAAAAAAATTGGCCCGCTATCATTTTTGCCAAATCTTTTCAGGGCAAAAATGCCCCAGCCGGACTCTTTGGATTTGCATTATCAAATCCAAAGAGAGCGAGTGGAGGGAATCGAACCCTCGTAGCTGCCTTGGCAAGGCAGTGCATTACCACTATGCTACACTCGCGTTTAAGTCAGATTTCCTGAGGTCAAGCCGTTTGGAAGTTGTGTATTCTATGGTAGAGAGCAGGGTTTGTCAAACCCGTGAAAACGCTCAAGTTCTTTAAGTTCAATAGGTTACTTTGAGCAGGGTCAATCCTTTGGCGGGTGCAGTATTGCCGGAAAATCGGCGCGATTTCGCCCGGAGAATTTTTGGCATATCTTCGGGGCGCCGCTTTCCCCTTCCGACTTCAAGAAGGGTCCCGACGATGTTGCGGACCATGTGATAGAGGAAGCCATCCGCCTCGACTTGAAAAATCAGAAGATCCCCTTTTTTCTGAATGCTTATTTTTTTCACCGTCCGGATCCGGCTGACTTTTTTCTTCCCGGGGCCCCGGGAGAGCGCCGACTCGGATGTGAACGAGCTGAAATCGTGACGGCCGACCAGACACCGCGCGGCTTTTCGCATCTCCGACAAATTCAGGCGGAACGGAACGTGAAAAACGCGAGCGTCCAGGAGAGGCGAACGGAAGGGGGCATTCCAGACCCGATATTCGTAAATCTTGGACTTCGCGTTGTAGCGGGAATGGAAATCAGGCGAAACCTCTTCGACTGACTTCACCACAATGTGCGGCGGGAGATGGGCATTAAGCCCTTTACGGATCGATCCCGGGTCCCGGTCACTGGTCGTCCTGAAATTAACCACCTGATCTTCCGCGTGAGTCCCTGTGTCCGTCCGTCCGCTCGCGGCAGAAATTTTCATCGGCTGGTTAAAAAACTTAGACAGGGCATGCTCGAGGGCTTGCTGAATCGTCGACTTTCCGGGTTGCTTCTGGAACCCAAAAAACGGAGCGCCGTCATACTCGAGGACCAGCTTGATATTACGTACCATAAATGAGACACCTGCCACACGGCACAAAACCACACACCCCTTCGCCTTTGTGGCTTGCGGCCTATTTTAGAAGGATCTCCGCGATCTGCACCGCGTTCGTCGCCGCACCCTTGCGAATCTGATCTCCCGAAACAAACATCGCGAGACCATTCCGAACCGTCGAGTCCGCACGAATCCGTCCGACAAAAATATCGTCCTGTCCCGTGGTTTCAAGGGGCATCGGAAAATAATTTTTCTCACGATCATCGACAATCTTGACCCCAGGAGCTTTTGCAAGCAGGCCCCGCGCCTCATCCGGCGTCACGGGTTTTTCAGTCTCAATAAAGAGCGCTTCGGAATGCGCCCGGAGCACCGGCACGCGGACACAGGTGGCCGTAACCTGAATCGAATCATCGTGAAAAATCTTTTTCGTCTCTTTCACCATCTTGGTTTCTTCCTCACAGCATCCGTCAGGACCGATTTTCGAGTTATGGGAAAAAACATTAAACGCGATCGGATGAGGAAGAACCTGCGGGACCACCTTTTCCCCGGCAAGAAAATCGTGCGCCTGGGTCCGGAGTTCTTCCATGGCCTTCGCACCAGCGCCGCTTGCGGCCTGGTAAGTGGCGGCAATAATGCGTCTGATCTTCGCAACTTTGTGAATCGGAAAAATCGGGACCAGCATGATAATGGTAGAGCAATTCGGATTCGCGATGATCCCTTTGTGTTTGGCAATGTCTTCGGGATTAATCTCCGGCACCACAAGGGGGACCTCGGGATCCATGCGAAACGCGCTGGTATTATCTACCACCACCGCGCCAGCCTTGACGGCGTGCGGCGCGAGAGCCCGGGAAATCGAACCTCCGGCGCTGGCAAGCACCAGGTCAATCCCTTTAAAAGAATCCGGCGTCGCCTCCTCGACCTTGTAAGTCTGCCCCATGAACTGAAGATCTTTACCCGCGGAGCGTCCCGAGGCCAGCATTTTGAGAGACGCAAACGGAAACTTCCGTTCTTCAAGAATATTCAAAAGCTCCTGCCCCACTGCGCCGGTCACCCCAAGGATTGCAATATTCGGCTTTCTCACGTTTCAACTCTCCTTTTTGTTATCAGGAGCGGTTTCATAAGTCCCTTTTGCATTTACCAACCCCTTGAGAAACAACAGGTTGAAAATACTTGTGAAACCGCCTCTAGGATTTTATGCCCGATTTTTGGGATCCAGTCCCTTGACCACCAAATCTCCGACTTCGGTCGTGGAATAACCCATTTTCCCGGCCGCGAGACTCTTGAGTTTCTTTGCAGTAACCCACTTGACGGAATCCTCGATCGCGGTAGCAGCCGTTTCTTCGCCAAGATGCTCCAGCAACATTTGCCCTGCACAAATCGCCGCCAGCGGATTGATGACATTCTTGCCGGTGTATTTGGGTGCGGATCCGCCGATCGGTTCGAACATGGAAACCCCTTCAGGATTAATATTCCCGCCCGCGGCAATCCCCATCCCTCCCTGAATCATCGCACCAAGATCCGTAATAATATCGCCAAACATATTGTCGGTCACGATCACGTCGAACCATTCCGGATTTTTGACCATCCACATGCACGTGGCATCCACGTGCGCGTAATCCCGTTTCACGTCCGGATAATCCTTGGCTCCGACTTCATGAAAAACCCGATCCCAAAGATCGAACGCGTACGTCAAAACGTTCGTCTTGCCGCAAAGCGTGAGCGTCTTTTTCTTGGAATTGCGTTTGCGTGTGTACTCAAACGCGTACCGCAAACATCTCTCGACGCCTTTCCGGGTGTTACGGCTCACCTGAACCGCGACTTCGTCCGGGGTCCCTTTATTGATAAATTCACCTTCGCCCACATAAAGTCCCTCGTTATTTTCGCGCACCACCACAAAATCAATCTCTTCGGGGCCTTTGCCTTTCAGGGGACATTCCACTCCCGGAAAAAGTTTGATGGGGCGGAGATTAATATACTGCTCCAGCGCAAAACGAAGCTTCAGCAAAAGTCCTTTTTCGAGGATGCCGGGCTTGACGTCCGGATGTCCGACTGCGCCGAGGTAAATCGCCTGAAACCCGCGAAGTTCCTCGAGCACACTGTCGGGAAGGACTTCGCCGGTTCGCTTGTAACGCTCCCCGCCAAGATCATACTCCTGCCGATCCAGTTTAAACCCGAACTTTTCCGCGGCGGCCGACAAAACCTTATTGCCCTCGCGCACCACCTCGCCGCCTGTCCCGTCTCCGGGGAGCACTGCTATTTTGTATGTTTTCATTTTTATGATCTCCTGTTGTAGGTGAACCTTTTAAGTAAAAACCACCTTCTCGATCATGACGGCCCACAGCTGAGCCAATTTCAGGGAAGGGACCTTCTTTGAGAAATCAGACCTTTTCTACCTTGACCACCCGGCGATTCACCGTCTCGTAAAGCTGGATATATTGTTTCGCCGCCATCGGCCACGAAAAATCCATTTCCATCGCATTTTTGACAAGGGTTTTCCACAACTTCTCTTTTCTGAAAACCGCCGCGGCACGTTTCACCGCGTCCACCAGCGATTCAGTCGTATCCTTTTCAAAAAGAAAACCGTTCCCCGTACCGGTGGTCGGGTCGAAGGGCTGGATCGAATCTGCCAGACAACCGGTGGCGTGCGCCACGGGTATAGCGCCGTAACGAAACGCGATCAAATGCCCCAAACTGCTCGGCTCATGATGGGAAGGGAAAAGCATCATGTCGCAACCGGCATAAAATCGCCGGGCCATTTTCAGGTCAAAAAGAATATGAGCACCGAGCCAAGTCTTGTTCCGTTTCGCAAGATCACGAAGGACCTGGTGATACAGCTCTTCGCCGGTCCCGAGCAAAACGATCTGCACATTCATACCCGCAAACATTTCAAACGCGGGGATCAAAATATCCAGGCCCTTTTGGGTCGACAGATAGGACACCAGCCCGATCAGCGGAATTGCTTCATCAACCGCAAACCCGTGCTCCGTCTGGATCGCCGTTTTATTGGCCTTCCTTTTGGAGAGGTTCGCCCCACTGTAACAGGAGACAATGTCCCGGTCCCTGGACGGGTCCCATGCGTCGACGTCCAGTCCGTTTAAAATCCCGGTGACCGTGTCCTTTCTGGCCGCAAGCACCCCCTCCATGCCGGAGCCGAATTCTTTCGTTTGAACTTCCCGGCTGTAATGTTCCGACACCGTCACGACTTCATCGGAAAAAACAAGCCCTCCTTTGAGAAAACTGAATTTGCTGTAAAACTCAAGAAGATCCGATTTGTAATATTCCCAACCCAGTCCGGTCGAAGGAAAAGAGTCCGGCGGGAAATTCCCCTGAAATCCGAAATCGTGAACCGTCAAAATGCTTTTGACCTTGCGAAAGGGTGCGTACTTCGTTTCAACCGCCTTGAGATACACCGGAATCAATCCCGTCTGCCAATCGTGGCAGTGAATCACCTCTGGCCGCAGTTTGAGATACTCGATCGCTTTCAGCGTTGCCCGCTGGAAATAAGTGAACCGCCTGTCGTTGTCCTGGTAATCCCCGACCGGAGTTCCGTAGAGCTCGTCGCGCTGAAAATAGTCGGGATGCTCGATAAAGTAAATTTTAATACCGTTATCGAGTTTTTTGGAAAAGACCCGGGTGGCCTCGAGGGTGTTCCCGATGATCACTTCGAAATAGTTGATCTCAATCTCAAGCCCCCACTTCTGGATATCGATACACCGATACCGGGGCATGAAAACAGTGACCTCGTGTCCCTCGCCACAAACGGCGGAGGCCAATGCGGAGACGGTCTCACCCAATCCCCCCGTCTGGGCAAACGGGGACATTTCAGAGGTCACGAAGAGAATTTTCACAAAAGCGGTCTAGCTGGCAGTCTTGAGGACGCTTAGCGAACTTCGATCACGCAGTTCCAGCTACCGAAGGCATTCGGAATGCACTCGACCGGTTCCTGGGCATTTTGCCAATTCCCGTCCACCAGGTAGCGATATTCGTGACGTCCCGCACGAAGGGCAACGGAAGTTTTCCAGTGACCGTTAGCATCTTTTTTCATAGGCGTTTTTTCCGCCTTCCAGTCATTGAAATTACCACCCACGCAAACGGTCTTTGCCTGGGGAGCAAAAAACTTGAATTCAATCACTTTTTCTGAAGTCTTTTTCGTTTGAGTCGTTTTCTTGATTGCTCGGGCCATGAGAGAACTCCTTCCTTTTTTTTATGTAGGGAGATTGGTTAAACCGGGTTCTGAAAAACTAGCAGTACCGGAAGTGCGAGGAGTATATATCAGAAAAAACCGCTTGCCAAGTGACAACTGCTCAATATAATACCGCCTCTATGAAAATCTGCGTAATCTGTAACAAAAAACCTATTATTGGAAATTCTATCGCCCGCCGCGGTCTTCCGAAAAAGACCGGGGGAATCGGTTTAAAAACCACCGGCATCACACGCCGTCGGTTCATGCCGAACCTTCAGAAGGTCAAGATCCAGTTCCCGAATGGGACGGTACGGCGGGTCAATGTCTGCGCAAGCTGTCTTCAGTCCGGCAAAGTCACCAAAGCGCCGGTCCGAAAAAAAACGGAAACTCAAGCCGCCGGTTAATCCCGGTCTGACGATTCCTTCATTTCTTTCGCATCCAGGCTCAGTGTCTCTATTCCGTCCCAAACCCTGGTTCTGACCGAATACGCCAGGTCGTATTTCGTTTCCGGGCGCCCGGCCGCCAGGCGGTACATTATCTTCTCGTTAATCCGAGCCGGATAATTCACCCCTTCTCCCGAAACCACCACTTCATAAGTTTCTCCGTAAACTTTGCGCGGACTCGACCTGACCCGAAGCCGCCTCGTAAGAAATACGGGCCGCGGGTTCCCCACCCCGAACGGTTCCATCAGCCCCAGTTCCTGGATAAACACAGAGGTCAAATCCTTCCATCCAATTTCGAGATCGATCGACACCGCTCTGGCCATGATCGCCGGATCGAGATTGGCAAGAGCATATTCATTGATGGATTCCCTGAACCTATTGATATTTTTTTCTAAAATGGAAAGCCCCGCCGCCTGCTCGTGCCCGCCAAATTCTTCCAGCTGTCCCGCGCAAGATTGCATCGCATTAAAAAGATGAAACCCTTTAATCGACCGTCCGGACCCCTTTCCCGCGCCGCCCTCCACCGAAATGACAATCGCGGGACGCTCATACTTTTCGACAAGCCTCGAGGCCACAATCCCGATCACTCCCTGATGCCATTCCCGCCCGTCCACGACAATGACCCTTTCTTTGTTAAAATTGACCGTCCGCTCCACTTTCGCGATCGCTTCCCGGGTCATCTCCCTTTCCTGCCGCTGACGCGCCTTGTTTTCTTCATTCAGAATATTGGCAAGACTGGCGGCCTCCCGTTTCGACGGGGTGAGCAAAAGACGGAGCGCCGTATCCGGGGAGCTCATCCGCCCCGCCGCATTAATCCTGGGCCCCAGGACAAACCCGACGTGTCCCGTATCAATCTTGAGACTTTTGAGTTTTGCAATTTCGGCGAGACACTGAACCCCGATGTTTTTCCGCTCGCCAAGCGCCTGAAGCCCGAATTTTACCAACGTGCGGTTTTCCCCGCGAAGCGGCGCAATATCGCTGATCGTTGATATCGCCACGAGGTCCAGCCATTCTGCGGCCGATTTTCCAATCATGCTTTGCGCCAATTTGAAAACGAGCCCCGCCGCGGAAAGATCCTTGAATGGGTAAGGACAATCTTCCTGCAAGGGATTCAAGATGAAACCTGTATCGGGAAGGCCGTCTGCCGGCAGACGGTGATGATCAATCACAATAACCTCGAGACCGAGACTCCGGGCAAGCCGGATCTCTTCCCTGGCCGTGATCCCGCAGTCAATCGTGATAAGCAGTCTCGCACCTTCCTGATGCGCCTTCCGGATCGCTTCCCCGCTGACGCCGTAGCCGTCACGCTCACGCTCCGGGAGGAACGTGATAAAATCACCGCCAAGTTTTTCAAGCATCTTCACCATCACCGCAACGCCCGTAATACCATCGGCGTCATAATCCCCGTGAATCAGGATTTTTTCCTTGTCCCGGATCGCCGCTTCAAGACGCGCCTTAACCTCCCGCATGTTTTTCATAAGAAAAGGGTCGTGGAGACGCGAGAGGTCGGGATTTAAAAAAGATTCAATGGCCTGCGGGTCCGTAAGACCGCGCTTTTCGAGGAGTTTTTGAAAGGCTGGAGAATAGGGCATAGCCTGCGAGATAGGGGATAGGGTTCAGGAATTAGAAATTCTATACGTTATTCCCTGGACCCTATCCCCGATTTTCTATTTGTGGGCTTTCCAGTCCACCACAAGCGATGTCGCGACAAAAATCGTCGAGTAGATACCGACACCGAACCCGATCAGCATCGCAAACGCGAAATCATTGATTCCGGCCCCCCCGAAAAGGAACAACGCAAGGGTCACAAGGATCGTCGTGAAACTCGTGAGAAATGTCCGGCTCAACGTTTGGTTGATGCTCAGGGTCACGATTTCCGAAAACGGTGTCTTCCGCATGAGCTTCATGTTGTCGCGGACCCGGTCAAAAGTTACGATCGTGTCATTGACGGAAAACCCCATAATGGTCAACAACGCCGCAATCGTCGGAAGATTGATCTCGCGCCCTGAAAGCGCATAGATTCCAAACGTAAAAATTGTGTCATGGAAAAGAGCGGCTACAGCCGCCAGCGCAAATTTCCATTCAAATCTCCACGCCAGATAGATCAGAATTCCGACCGCAGACCAGAGGACGGCCCAGAGGGCTTTTTCGGTCAAGTCCTTACTCACGGAAGGCCCAATCTGGTCGACCCGCAAGATCTCACAGCCCTTTTCTCCGGTCACAGACCGGATTGCTTTTTCGACCCTGGAGGTTTCGTTCCCTGACATTTTCACGATCACCTGATTTTCCTTGGCCTCACCGTAACGTTGTATCGTCAAACCTTTCAGTCCCTCTTTTTCAAGGGCGGTCCGCAAGGAGCCCATATCCACCGCATTTTCAAAACCAAGCTGAACCAGCGTCCCACCGGTGAATTCAACTCCGTAGTTCTCGGCTCCTCGCATCGTGAATGCCGCAATTCCAATTCCAACCGTAATGATGGAAAAACCGTAAGCCAGGAGGCGTCCTTTCAAAAACTGGATATTGGTTTTTTTGAAAAGCTGATTCATGTGAAGATTTACGTTCGGATTGTTTTTGGCCATATGATCGAAAATGACCCGGGTCACAACAATGGCCGAAAACATGCTCGCAAGAATACCAACGGAGAGGGTGACGGCAAATCCCTGGACAGGTCCCGTCCCAAAAATGAACAAAAGAGCCGAGGTAATCAGCGTCGTTAAGTTGGAGTCAAGAATCGCCGAAAAGGCCTTGTGGTAGCCTGCTGACATGGCCGCCCGGGAACCTTTCCCCGCCATGACTTCCTCGCGCATTCTTTCTGAAATCAGCACGTTTGCGTCCACCGCCATCCCCACCGACAAAATGAAACCGGCAATACCGGGGAGGGTCAGAGTCGCCCCGAGTGCCGCGAGAGAACCGACCATAAAAATAATGTAAAAAACAAGTCCGATGGCGGCCACCACACCCGGCAGAAGATAATAAACCGGCATAAAAAGAAAGACAAAGATCACGCCGAAAATGGCCGCTTTCACACTCTTTTCGATGGAATCCTTGCCAAGTCCCGGACCGACGGTCCTTTCTTCAATGACGGACACCGGAGCCGGAAGGGCACCCGCACGAAGTACAAGCGCGAGGTCGCTGGCTTCAGCGGCCTTGAAATTCCCGGTAATCTGGGCGCGACCATTCGGAATCCGGTCACGAATCACCGGGGCCGAATGAACCGTCCCGTCCAGAACAATCGCAAGACGCTTGCCAATATTCTGGAACGTCGCCCGGTCAAAAATCTTGGCGCCTTCATCGTCAAAACTTAGCTGGACCATTGCACCGCCGTAATTATCAAAACCCACGGAAGCCGTCGTCAAATGAGATCCCGTCAAAAGGGCCTCCTTGGAAACCAGCAACATATCATCGCCCATTTCCGATTTGACTTTCTTGTACTCATATCCTTCCGGAACTTGTCCCTCCGAAGCCTTCTTGATCAGATCCACATCTTCCGAAACGAGACGGAACTCAAGAAAAGCCGTCTTTCCGACAATATCCCTGGCCCGATCACGGTCGGTCATACCGGGCAACTTCACCACCACTTGCGAACTTCCCTGCTTGGAAATATCGGGTTCTTTGACACCAAAGGAGTCAATCCGGTTACGGACGATCTCCACCACGCGGTCCGCCACGTCCTTTTTCGCATCGTCGGGGACTTTATCCATGTCCACCTGTAAGAGAAGCTGCATCCCGCCCTGGAGATCAAGACCGAGATTAATCTTCTCCTGGAGAGGATAGGCCTTCCAGAGACAAAATGCCGTGGCCGCCACAATCAAAAGTACTTTCCACTTGTAATATTTATCCATGTTTTCCTTTCTAGCGTTAAGCGTTAAGTGTTAAGCGATAAGAATGAACTTTTAAGCTCTTCTGAAAACCAAAAAGAATGCGCCCAACTTCTTCGCATTGTAAAATGAATCGATCAAAATGGTTGCGCTCCAGATGTCCCAAATCCTTGCTCCATATCAAGTGATATTTTGTTTCCTCCAAAGACGCGTCGGCCCAATTCAAAAAGTGCAAAAAATCTTTCCGACTATTTCTTTTATGCCCTTCGACAATATGGGTCGCAACTGAACTGACTGAGCGTCTCAGCTGGCTAATGATCCCGAATTTTTCGTCTGAGGGAAATGCCTTTGGGTGACCTGATAAATAACCAAGGTCAACTCATGCGCCTTTTGCCAAACAACCAAGTCTTTAAATGTTCGAACCGCTTTCTTTTCCATCTTATCGAGACTACCGCTTCTCGCTGACCGCTTACAACTTTTTTATTGTCTTAACCCCGCAATTGCGCTCTTGAGCACTTCAAGTTTGGCGCCCGAGTCCCCGACGTTCAACACCACGTAATCCGGCTGAACACTGGACACCTCTCCCAGAATGCCGCCGTTCGTGACAACCTTGTCGCCTTTTTTGAGCCCCGCCACCATTTCCTTGAGTTTCTTTTGCTGATTCTGCTGGGGACGGATCAGAAAAAAATAAAACACAAAGAAAATGGCAATGAGCGGAAAGAACTGGACTAACGGGTTTACTTGCTGAGGGGCTTGCGATTCTCCTGCTGCGTAGGCGATGGATTCAAACATGTTAACTCCTTTAGTTTAAAGCGTTAGGCGAAAAGCGCTAAGCTGAAAATAAAGAGTACTTGTCTTTCCGCTTAACGCTTACCGCTATCTTAAATGTGGATCAAACCGGTTGAAAAATTGTTTCTTGTACCTGAGAAAGCTGTTTTGGCGGATATGCTTTCGCATGGATTTCACCAAGTTTACAAAAAAATAGACGTTATGCAAAGTAATCAATTGCGAGCCCAAAATCTCATGGCTGTTCACCAGATGCCTGAGGTAGGCCCTCGAAAAATTCCGGCATGTGTAACAGCCGCAATCCTTCTGGATCGGTTTCGGATCTTTTTGATACTTCCCGTTACGAATCACGACGAGCCCGTCCGACGTAAAAGCCGTCCCGTTCCTTCCGTAGCGGGTCGGGTTCACGCAATCGAACATGTCCGCACCCCGTTCCACCGCTTCAAAAAAATCAAGTGGCGTCCCGACTCCCATTAAATACCGCGGCTGATCCGGCGGCATTAACGGCAAAATTTCCCCGAGACATTCCAGCATCTCAGGCTTCGGCTCCCCGACGGAAAGTCCGCCGAGCGCGTAACCGTCAAATCCGATCTCTTGTGTCCGCTCAAGCGACTGCTTGCGGAGGTCCTTGAACGTCCCTCCCTGGATAATGCCAAAAAGCGCCTGCGTCCTGAGCCGATGGCGCTTTTTCGCCCTCTTCGCCCAGCGCAGGGTTATATTAACGGCCTTTTCGATTATTTTTTTATCGTTGGTCGCGGCCGGACATTCGTCAAAAATCATCGCAATATCGCTCCCGAGCACTTCCTGGATTTCAATCACTTTTTCAGGGGTCAGGTGAATCTGGCGGCCGTCGAAATAAGAATTGAACGTAACGCCGTCCTCCGTGATGTTCCGGAGTTTACTCAGGGAAAAAACCTGGTAGCCGCCGCTGTCGGTCAGGACGGGGCCGCTCCAGCCCATGAATTTGTGGAGCCCCTTGAGTTTTCGAATCACGTCCAGCCCCGGGCGGATATAAAGGTGGTAGGCGTTTGAGAGAATGATCTCCGATCCCGCTTCTTTAACGTCGCGCGGAGTGAGAGCCTTCACACTCCCTTGAGTTCCGACCGGCATAAAGACCGGGGTCTCGAAGTCCCCATGCGCCGTCGTCACCCGCCCGACTCGCGCGTTACATTTTTTATCTTTTCCCAACAGCTCAAAACCAAATTTTTTCATAAATCCCATTCGCCATCATCATGAAACTGTTAATCCCCGGAGCATTTTATCATGCGGGAAGTTTTTCCACCCTGCCCCCGGGTCGATTCCTCAAGCCCTCAGGGCCAATCCTTCTTCCAAAAGTCGATTGTTGAGATAGATCCATTCACGGGTCCCTCCGGGATAAAACACATCCCCAAGGTACCGGTCGTACTTGTCGGACTTATGGGTCCGAACCACCAACGACTTCTGTTTCGAGAGAATCCCTTCGACAAAACGTTTGGCCTTTTCTCCCGCGGGGGTTCCCATCTCCGGGCAATCGACCGCACGAAGACGGATCGTCTGACGCACACGGATATTAAACCCGAGATCAATCTCGACTTTCAACGTGTCACCGTCCACAACGCGCTCGACATAGGCGCAATAAGTGTAAAGCTTGTCGTTCAAATCACCGGGGGCCTCCGCCGGCAAGTCCTCCGTACACGTCAAAGAATAATGCCCTTTTAAATCCTTCGAGGAGGTAACGATCGCACCGGGATCTATTTTTTCATCCGAGACACGATTCAGTTCGAGCGCCGTAGAAAAACCAAGATCGATCAGGAGCTCCTGCGAAAACGAATGAATCACCTCCGGGCGAATAATTTTGTACGTCCAGAATGCCCCGATCGCCGGCACCGGAAGCGGCACAAAAGACGGATCTCCGGTTTTCCGGCCCCGCTCGTCCCGCCGAAGGTTGCGGATCTCGATTTCAAGTTCGCGCGAAGACCACCTGCTTTGAGAAGCCTTATCCGCCAATAAAAATCGTTGTTTTTCGTCCGGGACCGCAATCAACGCGCGGTAATGCGCCCACGACAACTTTTGCCGCGCGGCAAAAGTCGGAAACTTTTCCGCGAATTGCATGCAACGGTAAAAAACCGTTTCTCCCAGGCCTATGTCGCGTGCCAGGCGCGCAACCACCTTTTTCCCGTGCTCATGGTTGGAGTTTTCAGATCTTCCCAGGTAATCGTTGATAAGCCGTCCGGTCTCCCAGTAGGTCCGGACTTTGGCCTCTTCGACCTTCCTCTGGCCCAGGATCAGGGTTGTTTCTATCTTTTTACGAAATGCCGCATAAGTTGTCACTGAAAGTTTTTCCATATTTTCAACGTAGAGCCCCCAGCACACCGCGCCAGTTTATGAAATAAACATGGCGTCGCCGCCCTGATTTTTATCGAAAAACCTTTTTGAAATCAGGATGGTTCGCGCCAGTTTATGAAATAAACATGGCGTCGCCATAGCTGGCGAACCGGTAATCGGTGCGCAAGGCTTCCTTGTAAGAGGCCATCATTTTATCATATCCGAGGAAGGCCGCGGTCATAACAAGAAGCGTACTCCGGGGCATATGAAAATTGGTGATCAGGGCGTCCACAACCCTGAACGCATAGGGCGGATGAATAAAAATCGAGGTCTTGGCTTTCCCGGGAACAACGCCGGGGGTTGTCAAATCAGACGCGGCCGATTCGAGTGCCCGGACACAGGTCGTTCCGCAGACCACAATGCGCCGGCCCTGCTGTTTCGCCTGATTGATTTTCCGGGCCGCGTCCTCGGTGATCTCGTATTCTTCCTCGAACATTTTGTGGTCCTCGACCGATTCGACCGCCATCGGCTGAAAGGTACCGTAACTGACGTGAAGTGTGATCGGCACGATCTCAACCCCTTTCCCGCGGATACCGCCAAGCAGAGCCTCATCAAAGTGAAGCCCGGCCGTCGGTGAGGCAACCGCCCCCTCATTTTCGGCAAAAACCGTCTGGTACATGTTCCGGTCCACCGCCTGATCCGGCCGATCGATGTAAGGAGGCAGTGGAACATGCCCAAGACTCCGGATCTTTTCTTTGATCCCGGGACCGGTAAACCGGATAAACCGCTGACCCGAATCCGGGACCGGCTTGTTGATGACTTCGGCCGAAAGAACGATTCCCCCTGAGCTAAAATCAACCGTTTGCCCTTCTTTCACCCGCCCGCCCGGTTTCAAAAGACACTCCCAGACATTCACGTCGACCTCTCTTAAAAGAAGAGCCTCCACCTTGCCGCCTGTCGCGCGTTTTCCGAAAAGACGCGCCGGAAGGACTTTGGTGTTATTCAAAACAAGAAGATCCCCGGGGCCAAGGAGTTCGGAAAGATCACGGAAGACCCGATGCGAGAAGGCTCCCGTCCGGCGGTCCACACAAAGGAGTTTCGCGTCCGCTCTTTCGTTGACGGGAAACAATGCGATCTTTTCTTTCGGAAGCGGGTAATCGAAATCAGATAATTTCATAAGGTTTAGTGGATGGCGCCCTAGCGGATAGAATTTTTCAGTCCTGTCGCCTGTGTTCTATCAAATGTTTGATGACTTGCCGAACCGTCGCAACCCGATAAAAATTTTCGGGAATTTTTAGCGCTCCGTTTTTCTTCAGGAATTTCACAAGCTGATGGATCTCTCTGCCGAGCACAAGAATCGGCTTCGCGTGAAGTCCCCGGTTGGCCATTTCCCAGATGAAGAAAAGTTCATTCAGCGTTCCGGTCGCACCGTCCAGAAAGACGTAGCCGTCGCCCATTTCGATCAGTTTCAGGAGGCGCTTTTCCCAGGAGGGCATTTTGATTTCAGCGCTGGTGTAAGGATTCTTATGCAATACGCGACCAGCAACAAACGACGAGTTCCCACGACGCTTCGTGTTGGGCGGTTGACACCTTCCTGCAATGATCACTCCGCTATTATGTCCGCCAGCTTCACAACACCCTTTCGCCACCGCTTCCATCACGCCGCCGTACCCACCGTGACAAACGGAAAATCCGGCACGCGCCAGTGCCCGACCCAATTCCTCAGCCTGCCTGTAGACCGGAGAATTCACCTGGACCGTCCCGCTACCCAGAACACATATTTTTTTCATTTTAATCATGATGGGACAGCCGCTAGAGTTAGGGGATAGGGTATAAAAATTCTATCCCCGATCCGCTAAACCCTGCTTTCGGTTTCAACCTTTTCGCCTTTCAAAATCTCGGGGACAGGCTGGGTATCGATACGCATTCCGCCGTCGTGCTCGATGCGGATCGTGTAGATCGAACCCGGAAGAAACAATGACCCCGGCGCTTCGATCTGCGCGTTCTTGATCCCGGCGCGCTCACGTTTGACGGGATCCAGCGCATGGGCCCAAAACTCCCGCCAGAGCTCCGCCTGAAATTCGTCCTGCGCCTTATCACCTTGAACAGCATAGCCTGAAGGAATCTCCCCCGCCTTCGTGATCTCAAATTCCTGGGTCTTCTCGCCATCAAGCACAAAAGCCTTCATAAAAAGATAAGCGCTTTTGCCGCGTAACCGGTCCCCGCTCCTGACAAATGGGTCCTGGAACCGGATCACAAGCGACTGAAACTGGATGATATTGCCCTGAAAGGTAAAATACTTAGGCTCAAGCGGCGCGCCTTTCGCATCGTATTCAAGAAACTTGATCGTCGTCCTGATTTTTTTCGATACCTCGTCGTACTCGCTTTTAGTGACCAGCACGTCCGCGATTCTCGTGTCCGCCGAAAGTCGCTCAATGACCTGGCGAAGAACCCGCTCCCGCTGGATCCACCGGCTCACACCGATAAATCCGGCGATCAGCGCAACCGCAATAATGCCTCCGATGATCATATTAAAAATACGGGATGTATTCATACAACTCCATTTTAGGACGTAAAAATTGCGCCC
>CAYULU010000023.1:0-28399 GCA_964445745.1 uncultured bacterium
ATCAAAAGTTTTTAGAAGCGGTTTCATAAGTCCCTTTTGCATTTTCCAACTCCCTGAGAAACAACGGGTTGGAAATACTTGTGAAACCGCCTCTAGCACTCCATAATCCGTGTTCCGCTGGACGGGGACAAACCCCGCATCCCGGATCAACCGGATGAGATCCTCCCGGCGGGTCGCCACCTTGATCCCGGTCGGCTCAAGAACCTTGTCTTCCATCAGCGTTCCTCCCATATCATCGCATCCGAATGCCAGAGCAATTTGAGCGAGTTTCATGCCCTCCGTGAGCCAACCCGCCTGAATATGGTCAATGTTGTCCAGCATCATCCGGGAAATAGCGACGGTCCGGAGATAATCGTCCCCTCCCGTCGATCGAATTCCCTGCATCGCCGTGTTCGTTGAAATGAAGCTCCAGGGGATAAAGGAACGAAAACCATTCGTTTGATCCTGAAGTTCGCGAAGTTTCAGGAGATGGACGATTCTTTCTTCTTTCGTCTCAATATGTCCAAACACCATCGTCGCCGTTGTTTTGAGACCCGCCTCATGCGCTATGGCCATCACTTCAAGCCATCGCTCGGCAGAAATCTTTTTCGGGCTGATCCTCCGGCGAACACGTTCCACAAGAATTTCCGCACCCCCGCCCGGCAAAGAGTTCAGACCTGCCACTTTGAACATCCGAAAAAGATCCGACAACTCAACCCCGCTTTTCTTCGATAAGACATCCATTTCAATGGCCGAAAACGAATGAATCTGAATTGCCGGAAATTTCTCATGGATCGTGCGGACCATCTCCAGGTAGTAATCAAGTTCCAAATCAGGATGTATTCCTCCCTGGATCAAAACCTGCGTTCCACCTTCATCCGCAAGCTCCTGAACCTTACGGAGAATGGCGTCTAAAGGCAGGACAAAGGCTTCAGGGGATCCCGGAGGGCAATGAAACGCGCAAAAATCACAGCCAATAGTGCAAACATTCGTATAACTGATATTACGGTCCACGACAAACGTAACAGCCCGTGGGAAAACCCGCGGCGTCAACTTTTGCGCTGCCGTCCCGAGATCAAGAAGGTCGCAGGAAAAAAGCTCGACGCCTTCTTCAAGAGTCAGTCGTTCCCCCACCAATCGTTTTTGCAATATTTGTTGATGTCTGTTCATATCATGTTTTCCGCACAAAGCACTGCGCCTTCATTTTAAATTTAACCTTGCCGTTGACTGTTACATCTTGCGCTACTCAAAGAACTCCAGCGGCCTCGGCTCAGGAGCAAGATTCTCCTGGAAAGCCAGATTATAAAACTGCAAAAGCCCCCGGATCATTTTCTCATCAAGATCATAACGCAGGTTGACGAAGTACCCGAGCATGGGGACAAACTTTTTCTCATCCGGCATCACCCCAAGAGCATTTTTCAAAAGCTGTTCAGGTTCACAAAGATGACGGGACCGATTTTCTTTAAGAAGGGTACAAAATTTTCGTAACGCCATCCCGCATTCCTCAACGCAATCCCGTCTTAAGGTCCAAAGAGAAAATACAAACGGAGTGTCCGTCCATTCCCTCCACAGTTTACCGAGATCATATTTGTAAACCCAGTCCTCCGGCTCATAAAAAAGAGCGGCATCCCCGATCATCAAAGCGGCTTGATACCGCTGAAACGCGCCATCGATATCCTGGGTAACGCTCACCCACTCGTTTTTAAATCCCAAACGGCGTTTCATGAGAATCTTGAGCATGGTCACTGAACTCAGGCTCTCACACGACACCGCGATCGTTTCCCCATTCAATCCATCCAGCGGGACCTTGGAGAAGAGGAGCACACTGCGAACAAAAATATCCGAACCGATGCCAATACCCGGAAGTAGAAAATAATCTTTTTGTCTCAGGAGATACTCCATGGAGGAGACGGGCGCCAGATCAATTTTCCCTGCGGCCAAAGCACCATTAAGATCCGCCGGGCTTGCTTCAATCCAGCTTGTTTCAAGCCCTTGCTCCCTGCATTTTTTTTCAAGCTCAAAATAGAACGGCAGGCAGTTGAGATAGCGGATCATTCCGATTCGCAGGGGGCGTTTCATTTTATTCTCATTCCATCGGACCACGGGTCAAGTGATCCGGACCTAAATCCGGATCCATGCGCGACGTAAGCGATGAAACACAGCTCCCTTTTCCAACCCATCGGGGATAAAGGGCATGCGGGATTTCAAGTTGATCCAAGACCTTCCCGACGACAAAATCGACCAATTCGGCAACGGTCTGCTGTGCACCGTAAAATGCCGGCATCGGCGGCACAATCTTTACCCCAAGCCGTGCGAGTTTCAGCATATTTTCAAGGTGGATAGCCGATAGCGGCGTTTCCCGGGGCACCAGAACCAGTTTTCGACCTTCCTTGATGGTGCAGTCCGCAGCCCGGTGAATCAAATTCTGCGACAATCCTGACGCGATCGCGCCAAGCGTCCCCATACTGCACGGAATAATGATCATCCCAGCGGTTGGGTACGACCCACTTGCGATCGGAGCCGTAAAATCGTGAAAACCGTGAACCGTCATGGGGACCCGCCCTTTTTGTGCGAAGAAAGGTGTCATCGCCCCCGTTTCACAAAAAACAGAAAACTTCTCCACCTCTGGGCAACCCCTTTCCTCCCGCATCACAACCCGGGCCGTCTCGGACACCACGAGTTCCACCCGGATGTTTTGCTCGAGCAGTATTTCCAGTAGACGGACACCGTAAACAATGCCGCTCGCACCGCTGATCGCCACGATATAGGGTTTCATTTTTTCTCTCACCGGTTAAAAATCACATGATCTCGTTAAGATTAAACCCTGTATTCAGAAAGGAATGAAAACAAGTCGGCAAATCCGAACTAAAGGTCATAACCTCATTCGATTCAGGGTGTTGAAATTCTAGTCGGGAGGCATGGAGGAGCAACCTTTCCGATTTCACTACAGGTCGCATGTCCTCTTGCCATCCTTGACCAATATAGCGTTCAAAAACCGAAGGATCGATATAAATTTTGTCTCCTGCGACCGGATGACCGATGAGAGACAAATGGACCCGAATCTGATGGGTGCGGCCCGTATGCGGAATTATTTTGAGGAGCGAGTACCCGCTCATGCGTCTGAGAACTTCATAGTCGGTTTTTGCGGCCTGACCGTCGTTTAGGTCCGCGCACCGGATATTGTGAACGGCCCCGCCCTTCAGCCCCAGAGGAACTTCAATGGTTCCCCGGCCAACCTCCGGGCTCCCAAGTACAATCGCAAGATATTCCTTTAAAACCAGGCGTTTTTCGAACAGGATCCCGAGTTTTCCAGTCATCTCGGCCGATCGTCCCACCAGCACAAGGCCGCTGGTTTCCGAGTCAAGGCGGTTAACAATTCTCAAATCCTCCCCCCTGGAATCAATATCTTTTTTCAACAGACTCAGGAGATTCTTTTCCCTGAATCGCCCGACCGGATGAACCGGAAGCGGGGCGGGTTTATCGACTACAAGAAACGAAGGATCCTGATAAAGAATTCTATAATCCGTGGCAACATGAAGCTCATGCTCGGGTCTCATTCGATCAACAGACAATTTCGACATAACCTAAACCACCTGATCCAGTACCGTCGCAATCAACAGACCCACACTGACGGCTACATTCATAACAAAAAAAGATTCGTTGATTCTGGCAGTCCCATAGGCGCGGATAAGATAATACGAACGGCCCAAAAAAAGTGCCGCACACAGTATGCCTACAAAAAAAACCACTCCTTGTCCGTTCCGATAACCGGCCAGGGCCCAGAAAATCACGCTTAAAAAATGCAGGGATCGCGTTGTCGTCAGGGTGACCTCTGTCCCAAACTTAACAGGGAAAGAGTGCAAGCCTGCCCTCCGGTCAAATTCCACGTCCTGAAAAGCATAAACCATGTCAAATCCTGCCACCCAGCAAATCACCCCAAGCGACAGGAAGGTCGGTACCAGATCCAAACTACCGCGGCTCGCAATCCAGGCACCGTAAGGAGCAATCGCCAGAACACTTCCAAGCACAAAATGAGAGAGCCACGAGACCCTTTTCATCAGAGGATACACTGCCGCCAAAACAAAAGGCACGGGGGAAAGCAAAAAACAAAGCGGCCCAAGCTTGAACGCAGAAAACTCAAAGAGCAGAGCTGAAACAAGCAAAATCACACTCACCCAACTCTTGGACAATTGACCGGAAGGAATGGCGCGTGCCAAGGTTCTGGGATTCATGGCATCAATCGAGGCATCCAAAAAACGGTTCAAACCCATGGCAAGAGTCCGGAAACTCACCATCGCCACCGTGATCCAGACCCAAAGAAAAAGCGAAGGCATCCCACGCTCGGCAAGAATTAATCCCAGAAACGCAAACGGAAGGGCAAAGAGTGAATGCTCAAATTTAATGTCCTGAAAAAAAACTTTGATTTTTTTTATCATACCTTTGAGATCAATGTTCGGGGTGAATCGAAGAGGGCACCCGCCGGAAAACCGATGCCTGGCATCGGCACATGCTACGATAAGTATCGGGGATCTAACCCGTATTCTTTCCAACGCAACTCAACCCGTTTCTTTATTTCATCGTCCATCACAATATCTTCTGGCCAGGGACGTTCCATCCCCTCCTCAACCGTCTTTCGAGTCGCATCGATACCGATCTTGGAACCCGCAAAATCACGCGGCGCACTGTGGTCAAGCTCATCCAGCGGCCCCTCAGCTAAAACAATATCGCGCTTAGGATCAAAATTATTCAGCACACGCCACGCAACTTCGCGCATGTCCCGGACATTAGAATCCTGATCCAGAACAATCACCATCTTGGAAAACATAAGCTGGCCCAGCCCCCAAACTCCGTGAATGACTTTCTTCCCCTGTTCTGGATAACTTTTTTGAATTGCGAGAATCATACAATTATGAAAACTTCCCTCCCACGGCAAATGCAAATCCACAATTTCCGGAAATTGCTTGCGGATAAACGGGAGAAAAATATGCTCGATGGCACGCCCCATGTAACAATCTTCCATGGGAGAACGGCCGACCACCGTCGTAGCATAAATCGGGTATTTTCGATGAGTCATGCACGTCACATGAAAAACCGGAAACTCTTTCGCCCGGGAATAAAATCCCGTGTGATCTCCAAAGGGGCCTTCCAGCCGCATTTCTCCTTCTTCAACATAACCCTCAAGCACAATCTCGGCGTCAGCCGGGACTTCTAAATCAACTGTTTTGCACTTTACAAGCTCGATGGGGCTTTGGCGCAAAAATCCCGCCAACATCAATTCATCCATTCCGTAAGGCAAAGGACAGGCCGCAGAAAAGATGGTCGCAGGGTCCGCACCGATCACGCAGGCTACCGGAAGCCGCTCTTTCTTCCCCCGCATAAGTTTCCGAAAATGTTCCGCTCCGTCCTTATGCACCTGCCAATGCATGCCGGTGGTTTCATCGTCGTAAACCTGCATCCGGTACATCCCGATGTTCCGCTTTCCGGTTAAAGGATCTTTCGTAAAAACCATGGGGAGTGTGATGAATTTTCCGCCGTCTTTCGGCCAGCATTGCAACACGGGCAGGCGGCCAAGGAGCCGGCCTTTCCCTTGATCAACAACCTCCTCCTGACACGGTGCCCGGCTGACGATTTTCGGAAGAAGGGCATTCAACTCAAAAAGTTTGGGGAGCATCCACAGTTTTTCCCACATATTTTTCGGGACTTTGGAATCCAGGAGGGATTCGATCCGCTCTGCCACATGGGAAATTTTTTTGACCCCCAGTGCCATGGCCATTCGTTTTTCACTGCCAAACAAGTTGATCACAAGCGGCATGTCTGATCCGTTGGGAGCTTTAAATAAAAGCGCCGGCCCCTCTTTCTTGACGACCCGGTCATAAATCTCGGTCACCTCAAGCACCGGATCCACCGGCGCCGAGATCTCCACCAATTCACCTTCAAGCTTGAGGATCTTCAAAAATTCTTTGAGCCCTTTATATCCCATGACGATTTCTCCTTAGCATACTACTCACAAGATTCCACGGCATCAGAACCAGACAGGCTAACCCTTCCAGCGCCGCGGCCCGATTCAGCCTTTGGAAACACATCCATTCATGCGGCTCCAGATAATGCGCCTCCTTCATGAACCTCGAAGTTCGATCCTCAGCATCCAACTCAAACGAGAGATCATAAAAAGACAAGAGCAGTACTACGGCAAATGCACCCAACCCAAGCGTCACGAGGAACCCTGAATTTCTAATCAACATACCCGCCAGAAAACAGATCCAGCCCAGCACCACTGTCACCTGTGCCGCAAACGTAATTTTCTTTTTAAGGTGAGTCCAGAAGATCAGATTTGAAAGTTGCCCTTTGAGAAAAGCCCCGCGTGCGGCGTGCACGAGGGAGGGAATATCCCGACCATCATAGATTTCCCGGGAGATGAAAAGGCCTTCGGACGCCGATGACCACTCCGTCTGGTTCGAACACCCGACCGGCGTCACGCTGACATGAAGCATTCCCATCTTGTCCAGAACCATCCTGGCCACTTCAGAACCGGTTGTGGCAGTAAGAAAACCGGGCCGACAATACTTCAATTTGACCCAGGTACCGTAGAGGACAACGATAAATGAAATACCTGCCGTGAATATGAACAACAACCCCTGGAGAGGATTCACCCTTTAAAATCTCCGGTTAGCCTTTGATTGAAAAAACGATTATAAGCGAACCGGTGCGGTGACTCTACGCTTTTTTGGAAGAAAAGTTACGGGCGGGTTTCCAGGAAAGAAAGAAGTTCCTTCATGTCCTGAGGAAGTTCACTAGAAAAAGAGATCCGCTTCCCATGGTCGGGATGTTCAAACCCAAGGAAGGATGCATGAAGGGCCTGACGCTGGATAGGTGGAAAAGGAATTCCGTAAAAGGTATCCCCCAGTACCGGATGCCCCAGATGAGCGAGGTGAACCCGGATTTGGTGTGTCCTTCCGGTCTGGGGTCGGATTTCAACAAGAGTTCCACTCAAAAAACGTTTTTTGACCTTAAAATAGGTAATGGCATCTTTTCCTCCGGAAGGCTTCACAATCACTTTTTTGCGGTTCAGAAAAGCACGCCCCACCGGCTCCTCGATCACTCCCTCGTCATGCTGGATCACGCCCCGGACAATCGCGTGGTACATCCTCTCGATCGAATGATCTTTAAACTGTTTCGCAAGTTTTGAATGGGCGATATCTGTCTTCGCTACCACCATCACGCCTGAGGTGTCCTTGTCCAGGCGGTGAACAATTCCGGGGCGAACCTTGTCCCCTTCATGGGACAGATTCCGTACATGAAAAAGCAATGCATTGACCAGCGTGTGGTTGGGGTTGCCATGGGCGGGGTGAACCACCATTCCGGCCGGCTTGTTAACCACAATGAGCGACTCATCTTCATACAGGACCTCGATCGGGATGGCTTCCGCGGGAAGATCCACTCTTGGCTTTTCAAGCTTTTCAATCGAAATTCTCTCTCCGGCCTTCACGGCGTAATGGGGAGTCACCGTTTTTCCTTCCACAAGCACGCCACCGGAACGGATCATTTTCTGAAGCTGTGCGCGGGAATGCCGATCCGAGAGTTTAGCGGCCAGAAAAACATCCAGGCGTAAATGGGACTCCACCTCATCTACAATGAATTCGTCAAATCGGCCTCGCATCATCACTGGCGAGTACTCCTTGGGGACTTGCGAACCTGAAAAAAAATAAACGCTGTCACAATCATAAGGATACTGATCCACTGGTTCACCGTAAAACCCAACCAGCTCAGTCCCGGCTCCCTGACAAACTCGATCAAGTAACGTCCTAGGGCATACAGCATGAAATATAGCAACCCCACTTCGCCTTCAAATCGGGCCCGCCGGCCTCGTATACGCAAATAGATAAAAAGAAGTAGTGTGTAAAACGCCTCATAAAGTTGTGCCGGGTGAACGGAACCTCCCGAATGTGGAAAACTGACCGCCCACGGTAAATGGCAAGATTTCCCAAAGCAACATCCGTTCAGAAAGCATCCGATACGCCCAAAAAATTGTGCCAAGGCAATGTAGGGTACGATAAAATCAAGAAATCGCCAGAAAGGAATTTTTTTCGCCCGGAGAACAACGATGAATCCGATCAACCCGCTGACAACCCCTCCATAGAAAATTAATCCTCCTTCCCAGATCGCAAAAACTCTGAGAGGATCCGAAGCGTAATAAGACAGGTTTTGAAGAACATAAAAAAGGCGCGCCCCCACCACTCCCCATACCAAAAGGACGAACATCACGTCCGAGCAGTCGTCGGGCGCCGGGAATCCTTCCTTCACAGCTCGGCGACGCATCAGGAGGAGGGAAACCACCATGCCGACCGCAAGAAGTAATCCGTAGCTGTAAAGTTTTAAGGGACCGAACGAGAAAATAACGGGAATCATTCTTTTTCCTTGGTGCGGAAAAGACTGATGAGATAGACGCAAACACCGACCGTGATCGCCGTGTCAGCAAGGTTAAAAACCGGCCAAAAACGAAAATCCAGAAAATCGATCACGGCGCCCAGTCGAACACGATCAATCCAGTTACCCATCGCGCCCCCGAGGATAAGGCTAAGGGCCCATTTTTCGGAAAGGCTGGCTCCATGAGACCTTGCCACCAGAATAAACAAGAAGACAAGGCTCACCGTAATCACGGAAAAAAGAAGTGAGCTGTGGTCACTCAAAAAGCCAAACGCCACGCCCGTATTTTGAACAAGCGTCAGGTGAAAAATATTCGGGAGAACGGGTGTTGAAGCTTCGGAAAGAAAGACTAACGAGAGATACTTGGTGAGCTGATCAACAAAAACGACAAGCCCGACAAGTCCGTAGAAGAAAATCAACTGCGGCGAGGCTCCTTCTCTTCTTCTTCCTGAGCCTGGAGGCACAAACGAACATAAGGCGCCGCTAGAAGCCGCTTCTTCGGTATTGCTACACCGTATTTTTCACAAATTCCAAAAGTACCTTCTTCTATTTTTTTCAATGCGACTTCAACGTCATTTAAAAGTTGCTGTTCGTTTGCAGCAAGCCCGATATTAAGCTCCCGGTCAAAACTATCACTTGCCGCATCGGCCATGTGAAAGCTATAACCTGAGAGATCTCCTGTAGAATCCTTCTGGCTGGTATTTAAATTTTCTTTCTCAATAGACTGAAGATCCCCTACAATTTTCTTTTTGAGATTCATCAGAAGTTTAGTGAAGATACCAAGTTCCGACTTGGAAAACGGGGTTTTGCTGAGCCGAGGCCCCTTGGGCGCCTTGGCAACCTGATCCACCCTGTAACCCATAATCGGGATCACTTTACTTTCTTTGGGAGCCTTACGCCTTTTACTGTTTTTTTTATTTTTGGCAACCTTGGCTTTCGGCTTTACAACCCTTCGGATTTTGGTTTTCTTAACTTTTTTCTTTTTAGGCATGTCTTTTCCTTCCTGTTCTCAAAAGGTGGGCGACATTATACTGAGGTAGCCTAGAGGCTGCAAGCTTTTAAAGTTTTTTAATGTTGAAGTGCCGCAACATCAATACGCCCTTTGGCAATTTCTCGTCGAATCACTCGAATGAAGACCTCCACCACCTGGGGATCAAACTGAGTGCCCGAGCAATGCTCCAGTTCCTGAAAAGCAAAATTGATCGGCCTTCCCTCGCGGTAACAACGGTTCGACACAATCGCGTGAAAACTATCAACGACGCTTACAATCCGGGCCTCGATCAGAATGTCTTCCCCTTTCAGCCCCCGGGGATACCCCGTCCCGTCAAACTTTTCGTGATGAGAAAGAATGATCTCCTTGACTTTACGAAAATCGGAGAGCGGCTCAAGAATTTTAGCGCCCTTTTCAACATGGGTTTTCATCACCGCCCACTCCTCAGGGCTAAGGCTCCCTGGTTTCATTAGAATGTGATCGGGCACTCCGATTTTCCCCACATCATGGAGTGTTAAAGCCGCAGAAAGAATATCCTTATTATGCCCCGAAAGATCAATTCCAAGTTCACGGGCAGTCATCATGCCAAGCTTTTCCACTTGAGAAATATGGCCAAAAACCGTCGGTTCCTTGGCTTCTACCTCTTCCGCCAGAGAACGAATAATCTCGTAGTAGGTCTGTTGCTCCTTGTGGCGAAGCTTCTCGATTTCCTGAAGCCTTTTTTCAAGTTCCCGATTTTTCTCCAGAAGATTTTGATTATATTCCGCGGTCTTGATGGCCATCGAACAGTCGTGAGCGAGCGTTTGAAAAAAAAGAATTTCTGGAGACGTAAAAAACCTCCCGCTAAATTTACCTCCGAGCATCAAAATACCCACCAGATCATTTTTAAAATATCCCGGAATAACCAGCTCCACCCTGAGAGTTTCCATGGTTTTCTGGACTTTCACTAATTCCGAAGCTCTGGAATCAGCCGCAAGCCGGAAGTGCGCCTTATTAAGCGTCTTTTTTATATCCGTCAGCAAAAGATAGTCTTCCTGGAAAGGTGTTTTTCGACGCGGCAACGCAAACCAATGAATAAGCGGATGATCCGAATCAAACTTGAGGAGACCGGCAGGAACGCGGCGTACTCCCTTGGAATTGACAAACACATAGCGGTTTTTGGAAGGTTCGTGAACCAGAAGCGAGGTATGATGAAGTCCGAACTGACGATCGATAAAACGGGTGATAAGCTTGAGCAACCGATCCGGCCGCTTAAGGCGTACCATACTCCGTGCTACATCACGGAGCGCTTCCTGGTAATCAAATTTTCGATCCGGTTTTTTCTGCTGATTGATCCGCATAGAATTTGTTATACCATCCGCGTCTCAAACGCCGGCCAGGCTCTCGATTTTCTCTTGAACGTCCTTTTCGAGATATTCAAGGCTCAGGGGCTTGGTAATATAGTTATCTGCTCCCAATCTCATTGCCGATTCAATCCTGTCCTGGGTTTCAACCGCCGTAACCATAATCACCTTAACCCTCGGATATTTTTCCTTAATCTTGCGCAAAGCATTCAAACCGTCCATCTCCGGCATCTGGATATCAAGGAGAACCACATCGGGTTTAAAACTTTCAACTTGTTCAATCGCCTGAAAACCTGAATGAGCCGTTGCCACCTGATAGTCACGATCTTCAAAAAAAGATTTCAGGAATTCACAGATCTCGACTTCATCATCGACCAGCAACAGTTTTTTTTTCATGATGGAACCTCCTGGTTTAATCGATCGGCTGTTATGCCCTTTTGCTTACTAAAATCGTTTCTTTTTTCGGTTCCTCTGCGCTCGCACGTGCCATTTCGCTCGCGGCAGTCACCTTAGGCAGTTGTATGATAAAAAGACTTCCTTCACCGCTTTGGCTTTCTACACGAATTGCTCCCCCGTAACGTTTGACAATCTGACGTGTCACAAACAAACCGAGGCCCACGGCTTCGTGTCTTGTTGTAAAAAATGGATTAAATATTCGGTCAAGGTCTTCTTGAGGAATGCCTTTCCCGGAATCCTGGAACCTGATTTCAATAACATCCCCCTCTCCTGAAATCCGGACTTCGACTTGGATCCTCCCTCCCTGGTTCCCGATTGCTTCGACCGCATTCAAGAAAAGGTTAAGAAAAATTTCTCGAATTTCCTGCGTATTCCCCCAAAACACCGGTAGCGAAGGGTCCGCTTTCTTAATAATTTCAATTTTATCAAGCGAGGCCTGGTACCCCACCAAAGCAATGGTTTCGTCCAGGATTTTCTCAAGTGAAATTTCTTCCTGGGATGCCCTGGAATCCTGTGAGTACATGAGAAGCTTTCTGGTGATATCGGCAGCTCGCCGCGTTTGCTTCACTATCACGTTTAAAGCCTCTTCAATATGCGGCTCCAGTGGGGTCCGTTTTTTTTGCATCAGCAGAACCTGCGCCTTCCCTGAAATAATCGCCAGAGGATTGTGGACCTCATGAGCAATCCCGGCCGCAAGCTTTTCGATGGCAGACATTTTTGTCTTCTGAAACCATTCAGCCTGTGAGTCCTGAAGCTCGAAGTTGGCATTTCGAAGGCCCTGGACGTAACGGGAGTTTTTCACGCAGGGCGCAACCGACTCACCAAACTCCCTGAAAAAATGGAAGTCCCATTCGTCAAAAACCGTATCGGGAGAATGTGCCCCGAACGCAATCATCGCAATCAAGTCTCCTTTAGAAAAAAGAGGAAGCACCCAGCATGAACGCACCAGGTCAAAATCACGGGCCATTTCGTTGGCTTCCTGCCAGGAAAGGCTCTTAAGAATCGGGCCACGCACAAGCACATGCGGTCCCATCCGGTGGATACACCGCACCAAAGGCGAGTCATTTCCGAGAAAAATTTTTCGTGAAGTTGCCAGGGGCCAGCCAAACGCGGAAGCAATCTCAAAACCGTCCCGAGTCACATCCCGGATTAAAAGTGCGACGGTTTTCAAATGGAGGGCCTCTCCGAACGTGTTGACGATAAGGTTGGAAAGCTCCTGAAAATCCAGATTTATCTTAAGCTCTTCCGCAAGTTCCATCAAAGTCCATTGAGCATAACTTTTTTTCCGGAAAATATTTTTTTCCAGAAACACTTTCACGCACTTCTCAATCGGTTTATAAGCAACGAGAAAAATCAGCGTCATCGCCAGAATCGGCATAAACGGGTGAGCCCCCCAAGCATTTCCGACAACATGAGGGAGGAACAATGCGACAAAATAGGCCGTCATGGCACCGATAAAAAAGAGAATCAGCCCCACCAAGGTTTTCTTTAAAACGGTCTTAGGATTTCTAAGATGAAAAAACATCATGCAAAAAGATTCGTTTCCTCATTTTCTCTTAACGCGATTGCAACGCTTCGATACATTTGGGGCAGAGCTGCGGATGTTCCGGATGCAGACCAACCGCAGTGGAATAATTCCAGCAACGCACACACTTGAGCCCGTCCGCTTGGGCCACGATCACCTTGAGTTTCAGTTTCGCCTGTAAAACCGCGGAAAAAATCTCTGTAGCTTCCACGCCCGCAAGAGCCACTTCATCCAGAGAAACCTGGGACACGACAAAAATCCGCGCAAGGTCCTTTTCATTCCGATGTAATATGTCGGCAGATTCTGGCAAGTCTACAGTCACCATCACCTTCGCCTCAAGACCTGCCCCGATTGTTTTTGCTTCACGCTGTTTTTCAAGATAAGGAGTCACCGCATCACGAATTTCGCGAATATGTTCCCAATCCCTATACTCAGAATTTTGGTGAACCGGCTGTTCCGTCGGAACAGGCCAGGAACTCGCATGCACACTCGGCACCCCGGGCTCAAGCTTATAAGCACTCCACACCTCATCGGACGTAAATGGCATGATGGGTGCTGTCAATTTGACCAGTCTCGAAAGCACATAATGCAGGGACGTTTGCGCCGAACGACGGAGCCAGGCGCCGGGTGCCGCGGTATACAGGGTGTCCTTGAGGAGATCAAGATAATACGCGCTCAGATCGACCACACAAAAATTATAGATCTCACGATAAATCTGATGAAACTCAAAACGCTCGTAAAGATCCGTCACCGTCTTAACCAGCTGATCGGCTTTCCCGACCACCCATCGATCCACGGGATGCTGTTTTTCAAAAGGTAACGCATCTTTTGTGACATCAAAATCGTAAAGATTGGAAAGTAAATAGCGGTAGGTGTTCCGGATCTTTCGGTACGCGTCCACAAGCTGTTTCAAAATTTCATTCGAAAGACGGATATCAAACTGGTAATCGCAGGATGCCACCCAAAGCCTCAGGACATCCGCGCCAAACTCTTTCATCACCTCCTGGGGAGTCACCACGTTCCCGGCAGATTTCGACATCTTTTTCCCCTGTCCATCCACCACAAAACCGTGCGTGAGGACACTCTTGAACGAACTTTTCCCCTCGATCGCTACCGAAGTGGTCAGGGCACTTTGGAACCATCCCCGGTGCTGGTCCGAACCTTCAAGATAAAGATCCGCCGGGAACTGAAGCCCCGGGTATTGCCGAAGGACAGCTTGGTGGCTGACCCCGGAATCAAACCAGACATCAATGATATCCGTTTCTTTTTCAAATTCAGTTCCACCGCATTTCGGACATTTTGTCCCTTCGGGAAGAAAATCTTCAGCCGGATGAGCGAACCAGGAATCCGCACCTTCATTGCGAAAGAACTCAAGAATCTTCTGTCTGGATTCCCTGACCAAATGGATCCCTGTACATTTCGCACATTTTACAATCGGAATGGGAACTCCCCAGTAACGCTGGCGAGAAAGACACCATTCGGGACGTGTTTGAACCATGGAACCGATCCGGTTTTTACCCCAGTCGGGAACAAAACGGATGTCCTGATTGATCGCATTCAGCATCCTCTGACGCAAATCCTTGTGATCAATCTTCATAAACCACTGGGTCGTGGCGCGAAAAAGGATCGGCTTTTTACAGCGCCAGCAGTGCGGATAGGAATGGGCGTGATCCGCTTCGTGAAGTAAAAGATTCTTTTCTTTGAGAAGATCCGTAACCTTTGAATTTGCCTTGAATACATGCTCGCCCTTGCAATAAGGGAACTCTTCCGTAAACCGGCCCTTTGAATCTACCGGCGAAAGAATGGCCAGCCCATTTTCAAGATGTCCGAATTTATAATCTTCTTCGCCATGTCCCGGAGCAATATGGACAATCCCCGTACCATCTTCAGAGGACACATAATCCGCAAGAATAGCGCGTCCCTTTCGAGGAAGAAACGGATGTTCATACTCCGCATGATTTAAAACAGAGCCCTGTACGCTGACAATCGGTTCCGCAAGCGGCGACTTGAGGTCGAGCGAATGAATAAAAGGAATACGAGAATCCGCAAGGAGCCATACTTCTTCTCCCATATCAAGAAAAGAGTAAGAAAGCTCCGGATGAAGCGCGATCCCTACGTTGGCAGGAAGCGTCCATGGCGTCGTCGTCCAAACAAGTACGTAAACCGGCCGTTCTCCGAATTTGTGTATTTCCACGGGACTAACCTTCCCGTTCAAGGTTTCCTTAGTAAGCTTAAACTTCACATAAACCGACTTGGAAACCTTATCCTCATACTCAAGCTCGGCATCAGCCAGTGCGGTCTCGCAATCAAAGCACCAGGGAACGGGCTTTAACCGCTGTTCGATATATCCTTCGTCATATAATTTGAGAAAAGATTCCGCAATTGCGGTCTGATATCCATAATTCATTGTCAAGTAGGGTTTTTCCCACTCGGCAAATATTCCCAGTCGTTTAAATTCTTCGCGTTGGATTCCAACAAATTTTTCGGCATATTGACGAGCCTGTTTCCGAAAGGCAACCCGATCCACGTCTTCCTTGCGCTTTCCCATTTCTTTCAGGCACGCATGCTCAATCGGAAGGCCGTGACAGTCCCACCCGGGGACATAGAGCGCATCGTGGCCACGCATGGTCTGAAATTTGATGATCAAATCCTTCAGCACCTTGTTCAGTGCGTGACCAATATGAATCCGGCCATTTGCATAAGGCGGCCCGTCATGAAGCGTATAATTTGGTTTCCCTGCAGATTTGGCGCGGACTTTTTTGTAAATTTCTTCCGTCTCCCACTTGTTCAAAATCTCAGGCTCTCTTTGAACGAGGTTGGCTTTCATGGGAAAAGAAGTTTGTGGAAGATTGAGCGTATTTTTATACGACTTTTCGAGTGACATAGATTCGAGTTTTCTTTTTTTATGTTAAAACCGGGAGACGGTTCACAGGAATCGCCCCATGAAAAAATCTTGCGCTATCTGTTCACTATTCCAGTTTCCCGGGATCCTTAGAATTTTTGAATCGTTGCGGTAATCAACTTATCCAGTTTGGGCCCTGCTTCGTTCGCCGTCTTGATGATCTCCTGAATATTGCACGGCGCGAGGTGATCCGGATCACACTGATCCGTAACCACGCTCACCCCAAGGACTTCCATCCCCATATGAACCGCCACAATCACCTCCGGCACCGTCGACATTCCGACAAGATCCGCTCCCCAATGGCGCATCATCCGATATTCCGCGCGAGTTTCAAGACAGGGACCTGTCACTCCGATATAAACTCCCCGTTGCACTGGTATTTGAACCTCTTGCGCCGACTTCAACGCAAGGTCCATCAGGCGTTTGGAATAAGGTTCGTACATGTCGGGAAACCTCGGCCCCAGTTTTTCCTCATTGGGTCCGATCAACGGATTGACGCCCATAAAGTTAATGTGATCCGTAATCAGGACAATCTCTCCCTTCCGGTACTCAAGGTTCAATCCACCGGCCGCGTTTGAAACGACCAGCGTCCTCGCCCCAAGTTCACGGAGCACTCGCACGGCAAAAGTAACCTCTTCGAGTGAATATCCCTCATAGTAGTGAAATCGTCCCTCCATCGCCGCAACTTTTTTTCCGGCAATTTCACCTAACACCAACTGTCCCTTGTGCGACTGAACAGTCGATTGAGGGAAATGGGGCAATTCATCATAAGCAAATATCTGCTCCGACTTGATTCGATCGGCCAACCGGCCAAGTCCGGTTCCCAGGATTAAAGCAACTTCCGGTTTAAAATCTGTTTTTTCCCTCATGTAGGTTATACATTCTCCGATCCGATCCATCAAGCTGCCCTTTTCTCTGCAAAACCGTTTCATGGCCATTACATGCCCCCTTGGAGTTTATATGCAAGCGTCAAAAGTATCGTCACAAGCACCCGATTGACAAAATACAGAAAAATAAAAGCAAGCATCGGAGAAAAATCCATGGCCCCGATCCGCAAAGGAATCTGCCGAAACCACGATAAAATCGGATCCGTCACCTGATATAAAAACTGTACGATACTTGAGTAAGGGTCTACCGGAATCCAGGACACAATAATCCGGGCAAAGAGCATCCAGTACAGAATAGTCGTAATGCCATTCACTAACATTGCCAACGCCTTCAACATTTCCGCAATAATAAACATAAAACCTTTCCGACAAACGACGCCAAGCGCAAAAGGAATCGATCCCCTATTTCGCTCAATTTCACATTCTGTCTCTTTTTTTTTACTTTCTTAATTGCCAGCTTCGTTTCGAAGCCGCCCCTAACGCAGACTGAAAAATCTTCCCGAATTTTCGACGTTGGAGGATCGTCAACGCGGCTTCCGTAGTCCCTTTCTTGGAGGTGACCATTTTTCTCAGCTGAGAGCAAGAAACCTCTGAACTTTTTGCGACCAACACAGCCCCCAAACCTGTCTGGATCGCGAGCCGCATGGCAATACCTTCCGGGAATCCCTTCCGTAGAACAAAATCTGACATAAGCTCCATCAAATAAAAAAAGTACGCCGGGCCACTTCCGCTCACCGCAGTAACATCGTCAAAACACTTTTCCGGAAGACGTATGACCTCTCCGCATCCCTGAAAGATTTTTTCGGCAAGGGCTAATCGTTTTTTACTTCCGGTGATCACCGTCATCGATTGCCCCACCTTGGCACCCAGATTGGGCATGGCTCGTACCACATCGACCCGGCCCATTTCTTTTTGGATCCGGTCAATCGAAAGCCCGGCTAAAATTGAAATGATCCATTGACCTTGCCGGATTACGTCTCGGGTTTCAACCGCAAATTCCGTAAAATCCTGGGGTTTGATCGCTAGCAAAACAACCTCTGCCTCGCGGAAGACATCGCCAATGCAATCAGCCCTGGCAACGTGAAACCTTTTGGAAAGCGTTTGTGCTTTTGCGGCGATTTTATCATAAACTATGATGCGAGATGCACTTACAATCTTTTTTTTAAGCACCCCTTCAAGGATCGCGGAACCCATATTACCCGCACCGATAAAACCTATCTTTTGCTTCATGATAAAACCCTTAATTTAAATTTCGAGGAAAGATTAAGGAGCCAATTCTAAGCATATTTGCGCCTTCTTCAATGGCAATCTTATAGTCTGCCGACATCCCCATCGAAAGTATGTCCCAGGCATAGGAGCTCTGTTCCGTTTTAAGAGATTCAAAGAGTCGGCGTGTTTCCCTGAAGCATTCACGGATCCTGGCCTCATCCTCCGTAAGAGGCCCAATCGTCATAAGCCCCTTCACTTTGATAGACGACCGGTTAGCCATGGCGGCTGCAAAACGAGACACATGGTCAGGATCCATGCCTGATTTTGTCTCCTCTCCCGACATATTCACTTGAATCAGGCAAGGGACTTCACGAATCCCTTTTTTTTGGGCCTGTCGCTCAATCTCATCCGCCAATTCCAGGCGATCCAGGGAATGGATTAAATGGACTTGACCCACGACATATTTGACCTTGTTCGTCTGCAAATGTCCGATCAGATGCCAGCGAATGTCAGTCGGGAGCTGTCCTTTTTTCTCCATCCATTCCTGAACACGATTTTCCCCAAAATCCCGCACGCCGGTATCGTAGGCTAACCGAATCATTTTGGAGGGAACGGTTTTGGTCACGACCACGAGCTCTACCAGGGCTGGATCATCGCTGTTTTGGCTCGCCCAATGATGGATCGATTGTTTCAGGTTTTGAATTCTTTCAACAAGGTTCATAAATTCTTTAAACACTCCATTCCGGGGCTAAAGACATTCGTCAATTCCCCCCCCCCCGCGCGATACAAAGCCCAGACGTTTTGACCGGTTGCTAAACTCGCGGCGGAGAATCTTACCGTGAGATGCTTCTCCCCTCGGGATGGTTTGAAACCGCTCGATCAGCGGAATCTAACTGGAGCGCCTTCATCAGATCGAGAAACTGGATTATTTTCATACGATCCACCAGAACCACCATGCCGTTTCTTCCCATCTTCCCGTAATAGGAATTTTTCAATGGCACTTCGTTGCCAAAGTGAAAAATCTCCTCTTCTCCTGAATCACGGGTGATTTTAATTTTGTCATGAATAATAAAAAAACCAAGCTCAGCATCAGATTTTCGATTGTCATCCAAAAACTCCATTACATGGAGCCCGGCCAACCCCTTAAAAACAAGTTGCATCCGCTCTTCGGCGATTTCACGGCCAAATTTTTCAATAGGCTCCATCCAAAACCATCGCCCGCCTTCCCTTTTCCACTCATAGGCGTTCGGGCCCATCTCAACATAAACTTTGACCATTTCTTCCGGCAGTATCCGAAAGATTGACTTGTCCCGCAGGGCGTAAACGCTTGCGTTAAAAATGGACTTGATCTCCGGCGGGACGAGAATGTAACCACGCTCCCCGGACCACCGGGCGTAAAGTGCTTTCCCGATAGGAGAAGAGTCTCCGAAAAACAGGACCCCTTCCCGCTTGGCACGGGTTTCAATACGGAGCTCCAACCCGGGCTGGTCGAGCCCGTATTCTGTCCAGTCTTTTTCAGCCCGAAGCCGAGTTTGGCTGGCAGCAAATCGCACCGCCAAGACCAACCCTTCGACCGTTCGAGAATCCGCCGGATAGGACACAGGGGATTCAACCCGCCATCCTTCCCCCGTACGTTCTAGTACAATCTCTGTATTTTTTACGGTATCGTGAATCGCAATACGATCCACATGCTGATCCGGCCCCAGCGTAAAACTCCGGTTCACTTCATCCGGGTTCAGGGAAAGAATCTCTTGATCTAAACGGCTCTGATAAATGTAGACTGATACGGCAAGAGCAAAAAGGGCACCGATGACCAGGGTGCGGAAAAGTTTCATGAGCGACGCGACCGGATCACAAGATAAAGCCCACCCCCGATAAAGCAAATGAGCGGGTACATGATGAGCGAAGAGAGAATGAGAAAGGTTTGCTTCGGTGCATCCAGCATCAAGGGCTTAAACTTAAACTGGGGCTTTTTAACTTCGACAAAACGCTCGTCCTTGGCAAGCCACTGCATGACCCGCAATCCAAATTCCTTATTCCCCGAAAGGTTAAGGTAACTGTTATTCAGAAAATCACTGTCGCCAATCACAACCATTCTTCCATCGGAAGGCAAAGAAGATCCGGTCGGTTGAACGCCCCCTGCGTCCGGTTTTTCATCATCTGTTTTTTGCTCAATGGCAACCGCCATCGGGAGCGGTCCGGCAATATCTTTTTCAACATCAAATGTTGCGTGCCCATTTTCAAGAGCGGCCAAATCCGTTTCGGCCCAACTTCCACTACTCGTCATCCCCAGCGGAACCACTTCCAACCCCGGGATCGAATCCGAAGAAGGCTGAACACTCCTGAGCAGTGGGAAAAAGGTCGCCTGTTTCATGGCCTTCGACACCGGATGCTTCACAAAGTATTGGCTAACGAGAGGCATAAGAAAATCACCGCCGACAATACGGCTGGCTTTATCAACCACAACATTTTCATTCAGGCTGACTCCCAAGGACTTCGCAAATTCAATGAACGATTGACCGGTCCCGGGATCCATCGGATCGAGAAGAAGCAAGACGCCCTTCCCATGTTCAAAAACACGCTTGAGATCTGCCAGCTCTTCCGGAGTTAACTCCCAACGAGGCCCCGCCGCCACAACCACCTGACAAATATCCGGAACATGATCACGCAAAAGCACGATTTCGTGAATCCGGGTGTTGTAGCCTTCAAGAGCGGCCCGAAACATCTGATAACTTGTGGGATCCTCGCCGTCCAGTTGGACTTCGCCATGCCCGCTCGTAAAACAAACATCAACGTTTCTGGGATGCAGAATTCGAAGAAAGGCATTTGTGAAGACTTCTTCGTTGGGATTCACGATCCTTTCTTCCCGGTCACCCGCACGGATCAGGATCGTCGCAGGCTGGGTAATTTGAAATTTTTTCGCCATCCCGGGACGCCGTGCCGGATCATAAAAATAATACCGCAGGTCCGGATGATGCCGCTGACATTCCCTGAGAAAAATCTCGAGGCCGCGTCTCGAATCATCTTCCTGGAGATAAAACGCATACACTTCCACTGGCTGAGAACTTAGTTCCCCGAGAACATCGGCCGTGACGAGCGGTAACGAATACACTTTTTCCTGGGTGAGATCCCACCGGTAATCATACCGGTCAAGAATCACACCAACGAGAATCAAGGTCGCAAAAAGGAGCACAGCCTCCAGAATCAGCTGAAATTTAAGGAAGAATCGTCTCATAAAAATTTTAAAATATATTTAAAGCTCTTCGAAACGGTTTCATAAGTCCATGTTTTATTTTCCAACTTCTGGAGGAACAACGACCCGCTGATTTTCTGATGCCCAGGGCCTCGCCCCCGCGAATGTTTTTTCATCAGGACTCTTTCCAATTCCGCGTCTCAATCGAACGAAGCGATAGAAAAAGAAAATAAAAGAAAAAGAACGCAAAATATACCAGGTCACGAAGGTCTAAAATGCCGTAAGTGAAATTCCTGAAATGCTGCAGTGGTGACATCGCGTTCACGACAACGGACACACCGCCTCCCCCCGTCATGGGAGCAAAATCCATCATCCAAAAAATCACCAGTATTCCGAAAGTTCCCACCGCACTCATGATCGAACTTTTCGTGAGCGTCGAAACAAAGACACCCGCCGCAAGATACGCCACTCCCAGTACCCAGAAACCCAGAAAAGCCGATAAAACGGGCCCCCAGTCCAACGCTCCACCGATCCGGTAAAAAACCAGCGCATAACCCGCCAGCGGGACAAGAAGCATCTCAAAAAACCAGATCAAACCAAGCAATTTACCCGCAACAATTTCAAAATCCGTCAGGGGGTACGTAAACAAGAGCTCAAGAGTTTCGTGTTTCCTTTCCTCCGCAAACGAACGCATCGTTATGAGCGGCACCAAAAACAGCAAAATGACGTTCAGATTTAAAAAAAGCGACCCGAAAACATAATGTGTTTGGCTAATATTGGGGAAACTCGAAAGACCTGCGATTCGGGGATCCATGGAAATCTGCGCAAAATTCAGGGACAGGATCACAAAAAAAATCCCCGTCACCGTAAAAAACATAACAGCCGTCATCACCCCCGTCCAGGAGTGAAAAAAGGAACCAAACTCTTTTCTTGCAATCGCAAAAATCTTTCTCATACCTCGTCCCTTATGAGCAAAATAGATTTTGGGAAAATAGAGACTATTAAGCATTGTCTATTTCGTTTCAATGAAACTTTCATTCTTCGCTTTTCGCCTCAGTTTTTGTTCTTTGCTGAAACCAGCCATCCTTAAGCAATTTAAGAAAAATTTCTTCGAGCGTTAGCTGGTCGCGGCGAATTTCAAGCACCGGAATTTTGTTCGCCACAAAGAGCTCCGTAATTTCGGGACGAAGGTCCTTGTCTTGAGCTGTTTCCAGGCAAAATTGAATCTCATTTTCATGGCGTTCAACCACCCTGACATTTTCAACACCCGAAATCTTTGAAAGAATTCCTTCGGCAGTTTCCTGGTATTGCGTCCCGGGGACCGTCACAAAAATCGCTTCACGATCCTTAAGGCAAGACTCAAGCTCTCGAACCGTCCCGCTGGCAAGCACTTTCCCCTGATGAATCATGATGACCCTGTTACAGATCATCGACACTTCGGGAAGAATATGCGTCGAAAGAATCACTGCTCGCCGTTTACCAAGCTCCCGAATGAGCGCGCGAATTTCCGAGATTTGTTTGGGATCCAATCCTGTCGTCGGCTCATCCAGAACAAGCACCGAGGGGTCCCCGATCAGAGCCTGGGCCAGCCCAACACGCTGACGAAATCCCTTGGAAAGGCGCCCGATCAAACGGTGCTCCACATCCGTAAGACCACAAAGGGAAATTTTCTCTTCAATTTCCATCGACATGTTTTTGGGTCTGATACCCTTGAGCTCGGCCACATACCGGAGGTACTCCCTGACACGCATGTCCGGATAAAGTCGTACGACTTCGGGAAGATAGCCCACATGTTTTTTGGCTTGCTGGGGCTCTCTAAAAAGATCCATGCCGTCCAGGATGACACGCCCCGATGTCGGAGAAAAATAGCCCGCAAGAATTCGCATGGCGGTGGTTTTCCCGGCTCCGTTGGGTCCGAGAAAACCGATCACCTCCCCTTGAGCAATTTCAAAGGAAAGATTCTCGACTGCAAATTTTTTACCGTATCGCTTGGTAACGCTTTCAAAACGAACCAGGCCTTCGGTCGATCGGGGTTTTCGGATAGTAACCATAATTTTTAGTGTGCCGTATGGGGAATTGTGATTACATTCACAACTAATTTGAACTTTTTCAAAAAAGCGGGGATTACGCACCCCACTCACCCGCGTTTTATTTCAATATCCTTCGTAGAATCGTTACGGGGATCGGTTTCGCGCATATTTCCGTCCCGTTGTTTTCAGGGAATTAGAAAACAGGTTATGATGTTATGAAGCCAATGCAATTTTTACGAATTTCCGTTTTCCGCACTGCACAATGAGTTCGTGATCAAGTTTGATGACCTGCTTAACATCCATCACTTTCACCTGATCAACCTTCACGCCACCCTGTTCGATCAGCCTGCGTGCCTCTCCCTTGCTTGCCACCAACCCGGCCTCGACAAGTATCGAAACGATGTCCATCTCGGACTTTAAAAACTTTACCGTGGGGACCTGATCTGGCAGGCCTTTTTTCCTGAAAATCTCGTCAAATTCCTCCCGCGCACGTTTGCCATTTTCAGCCCCATGGAACAATGCCACAATCCGTTCGGCGAGAGATGCTTTCATTTCGCGGGGATGCAGTTGTCCTGCTTTAAGGCCCTGGATAATTGCCTCGACTTCCTTTACCGGAATGGCGCTTATATACCGGTAAAACCGCTCCATCATGGGATCTGAGATCGACATGACCTTGCCAAACATCTCGCGGGGTGAATCCTTCAGAGCAATATGATTATTGAGACTCTTTGACATCTTCTGAACCCCGTCCGTCCCTTCGATAATCGGCAGGGTCATCACAACCTGCGGCTCCTGGCCATCTGTTTTCTGGAGTTCGCGGCCCACCAGAAGATTAAACTTTTGATCGGTGCCGCCAAGTTCAATATCCGAATGCACCACAACAGAATCATGCCCCTGCATGAGAGGATAAAGGAATTCAACCAGAGCAATGGGATCACCCGCCTTGAATCGCTTGGAAAAATCATCCCTCTCAATCAACCGCGCCACGGTGTACTGCCCTGTCAGCCGGAGGAAATCTCCGGGTGTCATTTTCGCCAGCCATTCGGAATTGTATCGAACTTCGGTCTTCCTTTTATCAAGGATCTGAAAAACCTGGTCCTGGTAGGTCTTCGCATTTCTCGCGACATCCTCCGGAGATAACATTTTTCGAGTCTCGGAACGGCCCGAAGGATCTCCGATCTGGGCGGTAAAATCGCCAATAATAAAAACCACTAGATGACCTAAATCTTGCAGTTGGCGAAGCTTACGAAGAGGAACTGTGTGCCCAAGGTGAAGGTCGGGAGCCGAAGGATCGGCTCCGTATTTGATCCGGAGAGGGCGGTTCTTTTGGAGAGCCTCAGCCAGCTTCGCTTCAAGCTCACGTTCTGAAATAAGCTCAACAAGATTTTCCTTAAAAACGGAAATTTGTTCTTTAACGGATGGAAACATTTTTCCTCGTATACATCGTATTGAACCCCCGACCACTGACTGTATTTCCGATAGACTTTAAATACTAAGTATCGACTTCTAAAGGAGTTACAAAAACGATTGTATTCTAACGGGGAAAATTAAAAGAGAGAAGCGAAAACTAGAAGTTTTCTGGGAAGTTTCCGATCCGCCGCATTTGCGAGGCACATCGGGGACACTCATTCTTCAGATTCGAAATGAGTGTCCCCGACCTTGCACTACTTTTTCTAGGCGCTTCGGCCGATCACCTTCTCGCCCATCATCGCAGTCACAATCTGTTCCATGGCAAGCATAAAACGATCCAACATGCCTTGCGTCATCCGGATAATGTTCCGCTCTGCAATCCTGAGCAAAAGATTGTCTTCTTCGGAAAGTGTTTCTCCGGCAAGAAGCACCGCCCTGACCACTGCTCCCTGAGGAAGACGGTTTTTGAGTTCTTGAGTGGGGAGGTATGGCTCCAGCCTGGCTTTCTCAAGAATCTGATTGATCGAGGCTAATGTTTCAGAATCAGTAACAGCGGCAATCAAGGAACTCCGAAATGCCTCACGAAACGCCACAAGACCTCGGCCGTCATTTTCCTGCAATCTCTCCAGAAGATCCCTTCCAAGAACAAACACATCGGTTGCGTCAACCGAGAGTTGCCGGATCCCCAAAATTTCCAGAGCCCTTTGAGATATTTTTTCTCCGTCAGCGGCCGACAATCCGGTCGCGCCAGATGGTGAAACACCCACAGCCTCCATCATGACCCGCAATGCTTGTCTTGCGGTATTGAGACCGGTGTCAATCCCCTCACGCACACGTTCGGGAATGATGCCGTAATAAAACTCCCGGATCAAAGTCAGCATGGAGTGATTGATCACCCGTTTTAAGTCCCAACGCTCTCCTGGCTGAAAAATCTGCTGTGTACTCGCCGTTTCCATCAAAAAGGAATCCGTCCGTGACTCGCTTCTCTTTTTAGAAACTGAATCCCCGGAATCATCAGTTCCCGCCTCTGGAGAAACCCGCTGAGGCACATCGGTATCTCGTAGCCTCATTTCATCAAAAAGAGGAAAACCAAAAAATATTTTGCCCACAAAAAGCAATCCATTAAAGATCCCGGCCCCAATCCCCATCAGAATAACGGTAGTTCCTCCGATAGTGAGGAAGAATGGGACAGCCGTAAAACCTTCCATCTGGTCAGCCCAATGCCCAACCGCGTACATAAAAAGGAGGATCGGTGTGCTCACCGTCATTGCAAGAGTTCCCACGTAGAAGGCTGATTCGAAGATACCCCTCCAACGTCCTTCTCCTTCAACCGTTTCATCTTCACCATTTCTGGAACGATTCTCCGAACGAGCAACCTGTTGTGAAAGCACATCCCGCAATTGAGCAATCATCTGGCGCGTCTGGAAATTCGCCGCCCCAAGCCAAATGAAGTTCACCGTATTCAATGCCGTAATCGCAGCCGGGAAATCACCTTTCCCAACAGCCCTCTTAACATCCCACAATATACTCCGGACAGCAAGCGGCAATGCTTCACCATTCTGAAGTTCCCCCGCGATTTTATCAACCAGACTGACTAGAGTTTCGGTATATGAAAACATTCTGACTTCCGCACGACTGGTTGTTGCTTGATGATTAATCGCCCACTGGCGGACCGGATGATCTTCCGGAAGTTCTTCAGGATTAATCGGATTCACTTCACGCAAAAAAGCAATCGTACTTTCCAACTGCCGGACCAGCATTTGTGAGCCCGGCAACTCCTGTTGAGCATGTCTCAACGCAAGAACCAAAAGTCTGAGCGCCTGGTTCCGGATGATGGCTATTTCTTCCGGGAAGTACATGTTAATGGTTTCATCGGCGGCGGGCCATTGGGGATAGACTGTCCGGTTTTGCATTTCCTTCAGCCCATGCCAGCCTTCGAGTAAGCCCACAATACCGGCACCAGTCATTGTTTCACCGCGTCGATTCTGGCGGTCCAGAATCTCACGAATAAACCGGAGATGGAATGACGTCAGCGGCATTCCTTTCGGGACAAACACCTGATCCGGTTTGGAAACCGTTAAATTAAAACTCGGTGAAACGTTAATGAAGATCTTGTAAACATCTTCTTTACCAAAATACAGCTCCGCACCCTGGTCTTTCGACTTGAGATTCGCCACGGAAAATGCAGTACGCCCCTCCACCACAATCATATCGCCCCTGTTCACCGTGATGGGAGTCCACACCGGCACCCCATAAAACGTGTACCGCGGCTGTAATAGTTGAGTACGCTGACCGCTCAACAACTGTTCGAATTCCTCAGGCTTTACATGGTCATAATCAACAAAATGTACCTTGCGACCCGACTTTTTAAAATCTTCTCGTCTCTGCAACTCCTTCACAATCGATTCGGCAACCACCGCCTTACCGGAGGATTCAGGGCCGGTAATCAGTACGACCGGATTCCGGGCAATCCCTTTTGAAAATCGCCCCGATATTCTGTCAACCCTTGCCGCAATTTCCGCATTAAATTCTCGCGCGGTTTCCGCAAGCAGTGCTGCAAGTTGGCCGTTCTGCGTCAGAACATTCAAGTGATTCGTTGTCTCCGGACGGCGTGACAGTCCTTGAGAATCGTAGGGTTGTATGCTTCCGTCCGCATACCGGGCGTTCAATTCAGGATCCCTGGCAATCTGGGCGTCAGCAATCTTCATAAGCGCCGACATGTAAACCGCTTGACGAAAGGTCTTTCTGTAAGAATTCATAATTCTCATCGCATCATCCGTGGCTTGGCTCATCCGTTCAGAGAGCATCCGGTCCACCATCGCCGTTGTCCAGCGGTCATGCGTGTAATTTTGTATCATCTCAAAATAGGACACAATCACGCCCCCCGCGTTTGCGAGCACATCGGGGATCACCAGTTTGCCGCGAGAGAACAACATTTTATCCCCTTCCACCGAGGTAGGCCCATTCGCAAGCTCAAGAACCACGGGGGCCTTGATCAAACCAGCATTCTTCTCGGTGATGACGTTGTTGGTTGCGGCAGGCACCATCACGTCCACGTCCAGCTTCCAGAAATCTTCATTCGCAATCACACGAGCTCCGGGGAAATTCTCCAGCGAAAATTCGCCCGGTTTTTTCCCAAGTCGCTTGGACTCGTCTAAAATCCACTGATCAAGAGACGTAATGTCAATTCCGTCCTCGTTGTAAATCGTAAATTGGGCGAAACGGGTTTTACCTGCTTCATCCTTTCCGGCTGGATAAGCCGACTGAATGGCCTTCGCAACCATGCCCGATCGGTTTGCAATGCGGGCAAAAAAACCGGCCACATTTCCAAACCCCTGAAGGGCATAACTCACCCCCTTGACCGAGGACTTCCCCTGGTGATGTAAGACCCGCTCCAGGGCAAAAAACCCACCTTGTCCTGTAGCCTTTTCTCGTCCCTGGGAACCTCCAAGATAGGGATTTGTGGAATCCGCGGGGAATATCATTGAATCTCCTTCAGGAGATTTCCCGGCGGGTTTCCCCGTCACTGTGGCAAGTTCGATCGTATCAAATCGATAGCCGGCAATCGTTTCATCTTGGGTCAGACGGATGTACTCACGAAGCACATCTACCTTGACCGGACCAGCCTCTTTCATGTTGCCAATAAACTTTCGAAGCGGGGCCAAAATTCTTTTATCAAATATCTTTTCATGCTCCGCCATGATTTTTATATATTCATCAGCAAACCACGCCATCATCTTTCCATCCGTGTTCATGTCCGGAGCCGGAATATCCGAAAAAGGACCAAAAACATCGAGCCCCTCCTGCTCCATAATCGTTCGCACATACCCCCGGACTAAACGGGCCTGTTCAGCCTCAGAAAGAGATGCGCGACTTTCCAGAATGTCCCCTTTTCCTCCACCAAGCGGAATTCCAACAACGGCCGTTTTGACGGACATCCAGGTCGAAAGCCCTTTGGCTTCTTCAAGGGTTCCTTCTTCATCATGCTGATCACTCATCCGAATCCCCCCCTTGTAGGGGCCCCGTGCACTGTTGTGCTGGACACGAAAA
>CAYULU010000024.1:0-24179 GCA_964445745.1 uncultured bacterium
AGTAATATTTTTTTGCCTCTTGAGTCGTAATGATTACGATTTAGAAGCGGTTTCATAAGTCCCTTTTGCATTTTCCAACCCCTTGAGAAACAACGGGTTGGAAATACTTGTGAAACCGCCTCTAGCAATCCAACACAAATTCAAGGAGGTGTCTGATCGAGAAAACGAAGCGGGGTCAGCATGCAGTGAATAATACAGAAATAGAAATATCAAACTAAAGGAGAAAATGATCATGTCAAACGACAAGTACAGATCCATCGTAAAGCTTGATTTCCAGTATGCGCACAGATTTATGAATTATCCGGGAGAGGCAAGCTATCTTCATGGACATTCTGGATTGCTAACGATCGAAATTGAAGGGGAGTTAAATAAACATAATTATGCCTACCCAGTAAAAGAGGCACAAAAATTAGCATGGGAAGTTGCCGATAACTTCATGCATGGAACGATTTTTCAAGAAGGGGATCCCTTGCTGGAGTTAGTTTTGCAAGGATATGAGAAGGCAGGAATGAAAGGTACAACAAATAGATTTGGAAAACCTGCAAAAGCTCTCAATCATGAGCTGGTAAAATCGTATCCTGAAAGCAGAATATCTGTCAGCAAAGGCCCTTCTACTTGCGAATGGTTCTGCACGGTATTCTATGAACTATTGAAAGACAAGTTGAATATTAAGAAAATAGAATTTCGTTCTTCTTCGTTGAACTGCGCATCAAGAACGTTTAATTAAAAACAAGATTATTGTAATTCCGGGGACACATCACTTATTTGATACAACTCCTGCTCTGCTAGAACTTCACGACCAGGAACTAATTAAGTAATGTGTCCCCGGAATTATATGTTTTTCGAAATGGACCGTGGAAAGAGAATCAAACCTTATTTCACCCGGGAGAATCCAGCTGTGACCGAAACGGGCGCGCCGCCGCTTTTAGAGCTGAACCGTGTCACCGTCATCAAGGGCGATGAGAACAAGAAGGTCCTGGACAGGATTTCGTTTAAGATCCTGCCCGGAGAGCATGTGGCCATCCTCGGACCGAACGGCGCCGGTAAATCCTCGCTGATCAAGGTCATGACCCGGGAATATTACCCCCTTGCGCGAAAGGGATCATTTTGCAAGGTGTGGGGAGAGGATCACTGGAATATTTTTGAGCTCCGGTATTTATGCGGAATCGTTTCCAATGACCTTCAAGGGATGTACGCACGGGACATTTCGGGGCTAGAAACGGTTTTGTCCGGTTTTTTCGGGAGCATCGGTTTGCAACAGAATCGGGTCACCCCGATCCAAAAGAGGAAGGCCTTGAAGATCCTGAAATTTCTCGAGATCGAACCTCTTAAAAACCGGAAAATGTTCGTGATGTCGTCCGGTGAGGCGCGGCGTTTTCTGATCGGCCGGGCGCTGGTTCATGATCCCCGCGCCCTGGTTCTTGACGAACCGACCCACAGCCTGGATCTAAAAGCGGCGCATCATTTTAAAAATATAATGCGTAAAATTGCGGCCTCGGGGACCAGTATTATCCTGGTGACCCAAAGCTTGCAGGATATCATTCCTGAGATTTCGAGAATCATCCTGATGAAAAACGGACGGGTGATGATGGATGGGAATAAAAAGGACGTTTTGACCCGGCGGAACATGAGCCGGCTTTTTGATATGCCGATCCCGGTGACCCGAAAAAAAGGGTATTACCATGCGATGGTGTAAAAAACGGTCCCAGCCCCGCCGGCGGGCGATTTCCTTGAAAACATCTCCAGGGGAGCGTTTGGAAAATTCTTAAAACAAAGTTTTTAATTTCATCAGCTGGATTTGGCTAAGGGCGAGCAGTTTTTTTTCCATGAGGCCTTATCGTATAATGAGAACTTCGAAATTTAATTTCCGGCCGGAGGATCAGCCAGTTTTATAAGAGGAGTTGTGCCCGATGAGAAGGCGGCTTGCTGAGGAAACGGTTCTTTTTATAAGTGTACTTAAATGGTTTGTCCTGGCGACCCTGATAGGGGTTATTGCAGGTTCTGCGACGGTTCTTTTTTTAAAACTTCTTAATTGGGGTATCCGACTCAGCGATCGATATTCCTATTCCTTTCTTTTGCTGCCTGCCGCATTATTTTTAAGCGCCTGGATCATCCGGCGTTTTGCGCCCGATGCGGAAGGTCACGGCACCGAGAAGGTGATCGAGGCTATTCACAAATCCTCGGGCAGGATCAAGGCGGCTGTGATTCCGGTCAAGTTGATTGCGACGATCATCACCATTGCGCTCGGGGGTTCCGCGGGGAAGGAAGGCCCTTGCGCTCAAATCGGGGGAGGGTTGTCGGCTCTCTTCGCGGATATTTTCAAGTTTGATGACCATGACCGAAAGAAGCTTGTGATCTGCGGTATCAGCGCGGGGTTCGCTTCGGTGTTCGGGACCCCGATCGCGGGAGCGCTCTTCGGGGTGGAGGTCCTTTTTGTCGGAGCTATTCTTTACGATGTTTTACTGCCGTCTTTTATCGCAGGCGTCACGAGCTATCATGTTTCCCAAGCGCTCGGCATTGCTTATTTTCATCATCCCCTAAATTTTGTCCCTCAGTTCACCGAGTTTTTTTTCATCCAGATCTGTCTAGCGGGAATTTTTTTCGGATTCTGTGCGCTGCTACTCGTCGAGGCTCTCCGTCTTGGGAAGTTTTTGTCGGGAAAAGTAAAGATGGCGGTCCCTCTCAAAGGAATTGCCGGAGGAATAATCCTCGTGGCCATGACACTGGTATTTTCAAAGCGATACCTCGGGCTTGGGTTAGACACTATTGAGCAATGCCTCCAGGGACAAAGTGTTCCGTGGTATGCGGGTTTCGCGAAGATGGCGTTCACTTCGATAACCCTCAATTTCGGAGGGAGCGGAGGGATTGTGACGCCGATCTTTTTTATCGGGGCAACGGCCGGCTCTGCCTTTGCGGGCTGGACGGGACTGGATCACGCGACGATGTCTGCGATCGGGTTCGTTGCTGTTTTGGCTGGAGCTGCGAATACGCCGATTGCGGCGAGTGTTATGGCCATTGAAATTTTCGGGCCTGAGGTAGCCCCTTACGCGGCCGTCGCTTGTGTCATCAGCTTTCTTATGACGGGCCATCGAAGTGTTTATCCCTCGCAGGTTCTTTCGGTCAAAAAGTCGCCTTCGATTTCGGTGGAGCTTGGCGAAGAAATGCAGGGTCTGGAGCCCCGGGTCCACCTGAGAAAGAAAAGCTGGGCGCAAAGTTTCAAGCATGCTTACCTGGCGATCGGGAGGCGGCTTGCCCGTCGTGATACAATCCGTCCGAAAAAGCGCTGAACGGGTGACTGGAAACGACTGACGCGACATTCAAGCAACGTACCACAGGATTGGGACGCGATGATGAAAAAAATAACGGATTTTTTATATCAAACTTTTTTGATGGCGAGCGGAAGCCTTTTATGCGCTTTGGGAATCAAGTCGCTTGTCATGCCCCATGATCTGCTCTCCCAAGGGTTGACCGGGCTGTCCCTGCTTATTTACTACCACGGGGCGCCGTTTTCCCTCAGCGTCATTTATCTCCTCATTAACATCCCGGTTTTTATTTTGGGGTGGTGGTTTGTGAGCCGCCGCTTTATTTTCTATTCGCTGTGGGGGATGGTGATCTACGCGACGGCGCTCTCCGTTGTGAATATTGAGCTCAAAGTGTCCGATCCCATGTTGGCCGTTGTGATCGGAGGCGCCCTGAACGGTTTGGGCGCCGCTTTGATCTTGCGCTCTTATGGATCCAGCGGTGGATCGGAGATCCTTTGTGTCGTGATGAACAAGCTGTTTTCAATGACGCTCGGGACGGGCGCCATCTTGATCAACATGGCTGTGCTGGTTCCGGCGGCGCTATTTTTTTCAGTCGAAAAAGTTTTGTATACGCTCGTTTTTGTTTTTGTCAGCGGAATGTTGACCAATAAAATTTTTCATGGAATGGCCAAGCGGCGAACGGCGATCATTGTATCGAACCGGTGGGCCGCGATCGCGAGCGCCCTGAGGGAACAGAAGATCGGAGTCACTTTCCTGAAGGGACAAGGCGGTTTTTTGGCGGAAGAAAGAATGCTGCTTTATTCCGTGCTTGTTTCGCGATCCGTTCCCGCCCTGAAACGGGTGGTGGCCGAGGTGGATCCCGCCGCGTTTATTTCTATTATGGAAGCGGATGATGTGACCGGTGTCGAAGTGGGGAACCAGCCGCATTGGTGAGCGTGAGAATAATTCCGGAGACAAATTACTTAATTGGTTTCTTGCGGTTAAGCCCCGGCAGAGCAGTAATCGTATGAAAAGCAGGTCATTATCCCTTCTTCTAAAAATGAGAGCTTGGGGAGTTTTCCCGATCCACTCCCCCTGAGAGACGCTCGGATGTACAAAACTGCATTGAAGAATTTCCTCAACAAGGTGATCCTCTGATCATAAAGGGGATTGGCTCCCAACGGTTCTAAAGCCCCTCTGGATCTTAGGCGGGATGAACTTCTCAAAAAAAACACGTTGCCTCAATCAAGTGATGTGTCCCTGGAATTCAAAATGAAACATGAATGTGCCAATCTGGCGCATTTTTTGTTTTTTGATTTCTCGCGATAAACCATAAATCATTTTCTATGAGCCACTTATGAGAATCTTACAGTTGGCATTAAAAGTGCAAAGAGTGGTAATGAGGGTTAATTGGGTGCGCGGGTTGCCAGGCTCGAAAGGTATTTCGCCCTCTTTGCGGAACAGGTAAACAAAACGTGATCAATGACCGTTCGAATTTGACGAGCGGTGTTAGTACCTCATGACATTTGAATTTAGCGGTAGGCGGTACTGTACTGACAACCGCTTGAAATTGAAAGGCAACTCCCAATTTCAAGTGTCATAACGTACTAGATTAAAATTGAAGGCAAAGGTGAAAACATGGACTTAAACCGGTTCACGATAAAATCACAGGAAGCGATTGCTCAGGCTCAAAGTAAGGCCATTGAGTACGGGCACCAGCAAGTGGACGGAGAGCACCTTTTACTGGCACTCGTGGAACAGCACGAGGGTCTGATTCCGCGGTTGCTTCAAAAAATGGGAATCCCGCCCCAGTCGTTTTGCGTGAAAACAGAAGAGGTCTTGAACCGAATTCCCCGCGTTAGCGGCCTGGGGCCCGAGTCCGGGAAAGTTTATGTGACCCCGCGGCTGAATGCCGTGCTTGTGCAAGCGGAAAAAGAGGCGAAAAAACTCAAGGACGAGTACGCTTCCGTGGAACATATCGCGCTTGCGTTTCTGGATGAAAACGGCACACCTTCCTCAGAAATTTTTAAATCATTCGGAATCACCAAACACGGATTTCTCGAAGCGCTAGCGAGTGTCCGCGGAAACCAGCGCGTCACGAGCGCGGATCCGGAATCCACTTACGATGCGCTCCAGAAATACGGACGGGAACTTGTCGGGGAAGCCCGCAAAGGGAAACTGGATCCGGTCATCGGGCGGGACGGGGAGATCCGACGGGTCATTCGAATTCTCTCGCGAAAAACCAAAAACAATCCGGTTCTGATCGGTGAGCCGGGCGTTGGAAAGACCGCGATTGCGGAAGGACTCGCGCAAAGGATCGTCAAAGGCGATGTCCCGGAAGGATTGAAAGACAAGGCGATTTTTAGCCTTGATCTTGGGTCGCTTGTGGCGGGTGCTAAATATCGCGGTGAATTCGAAGAGCGTTTGAAAGCGGTCCTTCAGGAAATCAAAAAAAGCGACGGCAAGATCATCCTGTTTATCGATGAGCTCCATAACATCGTGGGCGCCGGCAAGGCCGAAGGGGCGATGGACGCGGGCAATATGCTCAAGCCCATGCTTGCGCGGGGAGAGCTTCACTGCATCGGCGCGACGACCCTGGATGAATACCGCAAATATATTGAGAGGGACGCCGCGCTTGAACGCCGGTTTCAACCGGTGCTGGTAGCGCCGCCGTCAGTGGAAGACACGATTTCGATTTTACGGGGACTGCGGGAGCGTTTTGAAGTACATCATGGAATCCGGATTCAGGACAACGCGCTGGTGGCGAGTGCGATCCTTTCCAACCGTTACATTTCCGACCGATTTTTGCCGGACAAGGCCATCGACCTGGTTGATGAAGCGTGCGCCATGATCCGGACGGAAATTGATTCCATGCCGTCTGAACTCGATGAGGCGTTAAGGCGCGTAAGGCAGTTGGAAGTCGAGGAAGCCGCCCTTAAAAAAGAGCAGGATCAGGCAAGCAAGGGCCGGCTCGGTGTCTTGAAAAAGGAACTGGTCGAGCTGAAAGACCGGCAAAAGACCCTGACGCTTCAGTGGGAAAATGAAAAACAGGCGATTCAAAAACTCAGGTTGTTGCGAGAGCAGATTGAAAAAACCAAGCTTGAGATTGAAACTCTCGAACGTCAGGGAAGTCTCGAGAAAGTCGCGGAACTCCGGTACGGAAAGTTGCCGGAACTGGAAAAGAAGCTTAAGGCTGAGGGAAAAAAGGCGGAAGGCAAGGAAGCCTCCCAGCGTTTGTTGAGGGAGGAGGTTACGGAAGACGAGATCGCCGAAATTGTTTCCAGGTGGGCCGGGATTCCCGTGACCCGTCTGATGGAAGGCGAACGCGAAAAGCTTTTGAGGCTTGAGGAAATCTTGCATCGGCGGGTCGTGGGGCAGGACGAAGCAGTGTCGCTGGTTTCAAGTGCCGTGCTGCGGGCGCGGGCCGGCATTAAAGATCCGCGTAAACCTACGGGGTCCTTTATTTTTCTTGGTCCCACCGGAGTCGGTAAAACCGAACTTGCTAAAACGTTGGCGGAGGCCCTGTTTGATTCGGAGGACAATCTCGTTCGAATTGACATGAGCGAATATATGGAAAAACACGCGGTGTCCCGGCTGATCGGAGCGCCTCCGGGTTACGTGGGATATGATGAGGGCGGACAATTAACCGAAGCGGTTCGGCGGCGCCCTTACAGCGTGATCCTTTTTGACGAGATTGAAAAAGCGCATCATGACGTATTCAATGTCCTCCTTCAGCTCCTGGATGATGGCCGCCTGACGGATTCTCAGGGGAGGGCTGTTGACTTCAAGAACACAGTCGTAATTATGACAAGCAACATAGGTTCTTCTTGCTTGTTGGACGGTATTTCCCCGGAGGGACGTGTGAAGGAGGAGGCCCGGGACAAGATCATGGATGAGTTAAAACAAAATTTCCGGCCCGAATTTTTAAACCGGGTCGACGACATCGTTTTCTTCAAACCTTTGGCCCGGAAGGAGCTGGAAAAAATCGCGGAGTTGGCCGTGGACGAGATTCGGAAACGGCTCGGCGATCGCCGGATCAGTCTCGAGTTAACCGAAAAGGCCCGGCGATTTATTGTTGAGAAGGGGTACGATCCTGTGTACGGAGCCCGGCCTCTTAAACGGTTTCTCCAGCACCAACTAGAAACCCGGCTTGCCCAAGGGCTCATCAAAAACGAGATCCGGGATAATGATGACGTGGTGGTGGACGTTGAACGTGAGGAGCTTGTTCTTGCAAGAAAGAAAGGAGCGTAAGGGGGAGGCCGCTTCATGTAAACATGAGGTTTTTCCTCGCAGTACTCTTTGCCTGAGCTATGAACAAATTCCGGGGACACAGTACTTAATTGGCCTCTTGTTGTTCAGCCCCGTCAGAGCAGGTGTTGCAGTATCAAAAGCAGATTATGACCATTTCCCTAATTAAGTTGTGTGTCCCCGGAATTTTCAGGCAATAATTGTTCGAATTTAATGGGCGGTGTACTAGAGGCGGTTTCACAAGTATTTTCAACCCGTTGTTTCTCAAGGGGTTGAAAAATGCAAAAGGGACTTATGAAACCGCTTCTAGAATATAAACAATTGGGAGGACGAATTATTCCTCTGACCCATCGAGGAAACTAAAGGAGCTTTCGTCATGGATCAAACAAACATTGCTGTTTTTATCGGAAGTCTTCGCAGGGGATCTTTTAGCCGGAAGGTGGCGGAGGGGCTTAAGGCGGTGGCTCCGGAATCAGTTCATCTGACCATTGTTGAAATCGGAGGACTGCCCATCTATAACCAGGATTTTGATGATGATCCGCCTGTCGAGTATACCCGGTTTCGAGATGTGATAAAAAATTTTGACGGGGGTTTATTCGTGAGCCCCGAATATAACCGTTCTGTCCCGGCCGTTTTAAAAAATGCCATCGACGTAGGGTCACGTCCTTACGGACAAAGCGTGTGGAACGGAAAACCCGGCGCGGTGATTACGTTATCTCCGGGGGCGATCGGGGGATACGGCGCCAATCAACACTTGCGTCAATCGCTGATGGTGCTTAATGTTCCCGTGATGCCTCAGCCGGAAGCCTACCTCGGAAATATCGCGGCTCTTTTTGACGAAGAAGACGGTTTGAACCAACCTGCTCGGGAACTACTGACCCCGTTTATGCAAGCCTTTGCGACGTGGGTTTCCCATCATCGGTCTCCGAGAAAATAAAAAAAATAGCAAACCGTTACAAACGCAAGGTGATAGCTGTCATTTATTTTTTTTCTCCTTCCCAAGCAAATAGGATCTGGTTTTAAGATTAAGAAAAGTCTTGCTCGCAATCTCAGCCTTTGATTCACGTATGGTTCTCTCCCTAAAAAAAATTAAAAAGTGAGGATCTGGCCGACAATATATCTTTTTGTCGTATAATGCCTCATAAAGTTCAATCGATGCATTTAAGAGAGGACGGAAAAAAGGAGCATGGGATTGCGTTTAAAGTTTCTCAATTCTTACATCACCTCCCTTCAAATGAGGGTGGGTTTATTCGGGGGCCGGACGAAGAGGGTTGAAGAACAGCCTCTTCGGGCCGAGCTTTTTAGCATTGAACAGTTCAAGGTTTATGCAAAAACCCTGGCTCAAAAACATCCGGTCAGCTACCGTCGAGGGCAGAACCAGCTTTTACTCCGCTTAAAAGAAAATGAAAAAATCCTTTCCGAGATCCATGAACTTCTCAACGAAACCGGAAAATCAAAACGAAGAATTTCACCGGCCGGGGAATGGATCCTGGATAATTTTTACCTCATTGAAGAACAGATAAGACTTGCCCGAAAATATCTTCCCGAAAGTTATATTCGCGAACTCCCGCACCTTACCCAGGGCCCGCTTGCCGGTTGCCCGCGTGTGTACGAGATTGCCATGGAGCTGGTATCTCACGGGGACGGCCGTCTGGATGCTCGCGGCCTCACGGAGTTTGTGGATTCCTATCAAACGGTCAGTCCTCTAAAAATGGGGGAATTGTGGGCGGTCCCCATTATGTTGCGACTCGCGCTCATTGAAAATCTTCGGCGTGTTTCGTCCCGGCTGATCGTCTCACAAAGGGAACGGGACAAGGCTGAATACTGGGCGACTCGCATTCTTGAAGTGTCGGCCAAAGATGCGGATGGCGTGATTCGTGAAATCGCGGCGATGGCCAAAGGAAACCTGCCGCTTTCCGAAGCTTTTGTCGCCGAATTTACACGACGATTGCATGGTCAAAGCCAGGCACTCAATCTTCCTTTCGCCTGGCTTGAGAGAAAGCTCGCCGAACAGGGCGAGACCCTCGACCGGATTATCCGGGCGACCAGCCAAAAACAAGCGGCCGACCAGGTTTCAATCGCGAACACGATCGGCAGTCTTCGCCTTCTCGAAACGACCGACTGGCATGATTTTGTCGAGGCACTCAGCGTTGTGGAAAAAGTTTTGCGGCGGGATCCGTCGGGCGATTATCCGCGAATGTCTTTTGCGACCCGTGACCGTTACCGGCATATCATCGAAAAGCTTTCTCAAAAGAGCCGCAGGGGAGAGGCTGATGTGGCGGCACTTGCGGTCCGGTGTGCCCAGGCAGTTAAGGAGAATCAGGGTCCCGGGGCCGTGGCCGCTCACGTGGGTTTTTACCTGATGGATCGCGGTCTTGAAATATTTTACCGCGAACTCCGCCTCCGACTTTCTTTCCGTCAGCATCTTCAGGCGAAAAAAACTTTTGGGCCGTCCGTCTTGTATTTTGGAAGTATCCTGTTTTTAACATGGACCGCCACTGCCGGTATCCTGTTCTGGCTGGGTGTCACCGGCGGCATCAGTAGCGGCGCATGGCTTTTTTTCGTCGGAGGATTGCTGTTATTTCCGGTGAGCCAGACGATGATTTCACTCGTCAACTGGTTTTCCACCATGCTGGTCAGTCCCCGGAATCTTCCCCGAATGGATTTTTCAGAAGGGATTCCCGCCTACGCACATACGCTCGCCGTGGTCCCCTGCATGTTGAATAACACACCGACCATTGCGGCCCTCCTCGAGAGTCTTGAGGTTCGTTACCTCGCCAATATTGACGCGAATGTAGATTTTGCGCTATTGACGGATTTTTGTGATTCGTCTCAGGAGACGACCCCTGAAGATGATGCACTGCTTGCGCAAGTGACCGAGGGAATCGAACGGTTGAATTACAAGTATCGACGACACAAGGACCATGTTTTTTATCTCCTTCACCGGCCCCGGCGGTGGAATGAAAGAGAAAAAATCTGGATGGGGTATGAGCGGAAACGCGGGAAACTGGGAGATTTGAACGCATTTCTTCGCGGAACCGGGGAGGACCGGTTCAGTGTCATTCTTGGGGATCCTCAAAAACTGCAGAGTGTGAAATACGTAATCACCCTGGACGCGGATACCCGAATGCCGCGTAATGCAGCGCGGGACCTTGTGGGAGTGATTGCCCATCCGTTGAATCGGCCGGTTTACGATGAGACAAAGAAGCGGGTGGTTTCGGGATACGGAATTCTCCAGCCCCGGGTGGAGCCCAGTTATCCCGGAGAAACGCCGTCGCTTTTTGTGAGGATTTTTGGCGGTGAACACGGAATTGATCCTTATACCAAAGCGGTCTCCGATGTTTACCAGGATTTGTTTTTTGAGGGGTCTTTTATCGGGAAAGGGCTCTACGATGTTGATGCCTTTGAAAAATCCATGAAAGGCTGTTTCCCGGAGAACTTGATACTGAGTCATGATCTCCTGGAAGGGTGTTACGCCCGGTCGGGGCTTGTGACGGACGTCCAGTTTTACGAGGAGCATCCTTCGGGATATCTTAAAGACTCGAGCCGAAGGCATCGCTGGATCCGCGGGGACTGGCAAATTGTCCCATGGCTTTTTTCCAAAGTTCCCGGCGCGAAGGGCTCGAAAGAAACCAACCCGCTCTCTTTCCTGGCTCAGTGGAAAATTGCGGACAACCTTCGCCGCAGTCTTGTCGCTCCCGCCACGGTTTTGCTTTTTGTTTTAGGGGGAATTTTGTTTCGATCGTCCTGGATAGGGTCCGCTTCGGTCGTGGTCCTTCTCGGTCTGCCTCTTTTGCCGATGTCTCTTGCGGAGGCCGTCAGGAAACGTTCGGACCTGACCTTTAAAAGTCATTTCGCGCTCGTCGGTGCTTCCTTCAATAAAAACATAATCCGGTTCTTTTTTTCTCTGGCATTTTTACTTCACGAGGCCTTTTATTCGCTCGATGCGATCTTGAGGACTTTGTGGAGAATGGTCGTATCGCGGAAGCGTTTGCTGGAATGGAGGACGTTTCTTGAGGCGGAAGCCTTTCTCCCCCATCATATCGCCGGTTGCTACCGAAGCATGCTACTTGTGCCTGTTGCCGCGTTTTTCATGTTCGTCTTTTTCCCACGGATTTTCCCGGTGTTTGACGGGATTGCTCTGTCCCTTTTCATTGTCTGGTTTTTTTCTCCCGCGGTGGCTTATGTCATCAGTCAGCCTTCGTCTCCCCGGAAGATTTTGCTTTCCCCAAAACAGCTTTCTTTTTTACGTGTGATGGCCCGGCGGACGTGGGCGTTTTTTGAAAATTTTGTTACGGAAAAAGATCATTGGTTGCCGCCCGACAATTATCAGGAAGAGCCCGTGAGTACGGTCGCGCACCGGACTTCTCCCACGAATATCGGGATTGCACTTTTGGCGAACTTGACGGCGTATGATTTTGGTTATGTCTCGATGGGGATGATGTTTAACCGGACGGAAAAAACATTTGATACCCTGAACCTGATGGAAAAATTCAGGGGCCACTTTTACAACTGGTACGATACTGAAACTCTCAGGCCGCTTGCCCCGCTTTATGTTTCCTCGGTGGACAGTGGGAATCTGGCCGGGCATTTGGTGGTCCTTCGCTCCGGGCTTATGGAGATGAACTCCCACAAAATTGTTTCACCCGGGATTTTTGACGGGCTTTGGGATACGCTCGAGGTGCTCCGGCAAAGTGTTGCCACATTTGAGAAAAACCGGAAGGGTCACGTGACGGAGTCCCTGCGAAAAATTTCCGAAAAAATAAAACAGTTCCAGGAAAAGAGAAAGTCCTCTCCCGTCTGTCTTTCCGAGATCCATACGCTTTTACGTCAGCTTTCTACCGATGTTTCCAAGGCCCTTTCGGGTCTGGATCCCAAGCGTTCTGAAAAAATCAAAAAGTGGGGCCGCGCTTTTGAACGGCAGTGTTATGACTTTCTGGAAGACATGTCTTTCATTGCCCCCTGGATCCTGCTTGCTCCGGAAATGCCGGGGATGTGGGACTCGGAAGATGAAAAACAGCAAACACGGCTTGTGCGACTGCAGGAGTCGTTGAGGGCGCTTGATGAAATTCCGGTGCTTGGGGAAGTGGCCAGACTTGAGCAAAAAATGGTTCCGCTTATCGAGGAGATTGTGGAAGGGATGACAGATTCGGAGGAAGTCTCGAAGCGGGCGCGCGAATGGTTTCTGAAACTCCGGGATTCAATTCGGGAAGCCGGAACCCGATCCGCTGAGAGGATCAAGGCAATCGATTACATTGTGCTCCGGTGCAGTGAGGTTTCAGCGATCGAATACGAATTCCTTTACGATAAAAACTCGCACCTCCTTTCGATTGGTTACAACGTTAGCGAACACAAAATAGATCGGGGATGTTATGACCTTTTGGCCTCTGAAGCGCGACTTTGCAGTTTTGTCGCGATTGCGCAGGGGAGAATGCCCCAGGAGCACTGGTTCAAACTGGGTCGGCTGATTTCAAAAACGGACGGAGACCCTGTCCTGGTTTCCTGGGGCGGTTCGATGTTCGAGTATCTCATGCCTCTTCTGGTGATGCCGACGTATGAAGGGAGTTTGCTGGACAGGACGTACAAGGCTGTGGTGAGCGGACAAATGAGTTACGCGGCCAAGAACAATATCCCATGGGGCATTTCCGAGTCAGGTTATAACAAGGTGGACGCAAACATGGTTTATCAGTATCACTCCTTTGGTGTCCCCGATATGGGTTTCAAGCGCGGACTTGCCGAGGACCTGGTTGTCGCACCCTATGCTTCCATGCTGGCGCTGATGATCGAGCCCGAAAAGGCTTGTGCCAATCTTGAACGCTTGATCTCGGAAGGGGCCGGAGGAAATTATGGATTTTATGAGGCGATCGATTATACGCCCGCCCGGCTGGCGCCGGACGAGGCAAGGGCCGTGGTTTGCTCTTATATGGCACACCATCAAGGTATGAGTTTGCTATCGCTCGCCTATGTGCTCCTGGATCGCCCCATGCAGAGGCGTTTTCTTGCGGAACCCATGTTTAAATCTACCGAACTTCTTCTCCAGGAGAAAATTCCGGTGGCAGAACCTTTCCTCTATGATTTTGAGGTTACCGGAATGCTCCGGAAATTTGGAGACCGGGAAACACTTTTGCGTGTGTTCACGACCTCGCAGACACCGGTTCCTGAAGTCCACCCGCTTTCGAACGGCCGATATCATGTGATGGTGACCAATGCCGGAGGAGGATACAGCCGATGGCAGAATATGGCGGTAACCCGCTGGAGTGAAGACGCTGCCTTGGACAACCAGGGAACCTTCATTTATTTCCGGGATGTGGAGTCCGGGCAATTTTGGTCCGCGGCGTATCAGCCGACCCGTAAAAAACCCAAATTTTATGAGGCCCTTTTCTCCCAAGCTTGGGTGGAATTCAAACGGCAGGATCACAAGATCGATACACATACCGAGATCGCGGTTTCTCCGGAAGATGATATGGAGCTCCGGCGCGTAACGATCACCAATCGCTCCCACAATCGGCGGGTGATTGAGGTGACTAGCTATGCTGAAGTGGTTTTGAATGATGGCGCAAGTGATCAGGCGCACCGTGCCTTCAGCAATCTTTTTGTGGAAACGGAAATTATCAGGTCGCATCAGGCCGTTCTCTGCCGTCGTCGCCCCCGATCCGACAAGGAAAATTTTCCTCTCCTGTTGCATCTCATGGCGGTCCACGGAGACGCGGTGGTGGGGGCTTCTTATGAAACCGACCGGAGTCGATTTATAGGCCGGGGACGTACCGCGGCCTATCCCGTAGCCATGGAGAATCGAGGCCTGCTCTCCGGCAGTGAAGGTCCGGTTCTTGACCCGATAGTTGCGATACGCAGTCGGGTTGAGCTGGGACCGGACGAATCCGCCGTTGTTGATTATGTGACCGGGATTTGTGAAAGCCGGGAGGCCGCCCACGGATTGATGGAAAAGTACAGGGACCGGAATTTGGCGGACCGTGTTTTTAATCTGGCGTGGACTCACGGGCAGGTGGCTTTACAGCAGATTAATTCCACTGAATCTGCGGCCCAACTGTACGGACGTCTGGCGAGCGCAATTCTTTATGCGAATCCTTCATGGCGAGCGAGCGCGAGTATTTTAAGACGGAATATGAGGGGTCAGCCGGATCTTTGGGGGTACAGCATCTCCGGGGATCTTCCGATTGTTCTCGTCCGGATTGAAAACCAGGACAATATCGATCTTGTGGTGCAGATGATCCAGGCCCACGCCTACTGGCGGTTGAAGGGACTGATTGTGGATCTTGTGATCTGGAATGAGGACAGTTCCGTTTATCGTGATTCTCTCGGCGAAAGGATCAGTGGTTTGATTGCGGCCGCGAACGAGGGGAAAACAGACCCCAAGGGCAGTATTTTTATGAGGCGGTCCGACCAGATGTCGGAAGAAGACCGGATTCTTATCCAAACAGTGGCGCGGATTATTATTTCGGATCGCGGGGGCACTCTGGCGGAACAGCTGAACGATATGACGCAACCTAAAGTGAACCCCCTTCCGTTTGTTCCAACCCGCCGGGAAGATTCCGGTGAGAACGATCCGGAAATTGGAGAGCGTTCGGATCTGGCCTTCTTTAACGGTTTGGGAGGGTTTACCTGGGACGGACGGGAATATGTCATCACGACGTCCCGCGCGAAGAGGACGCCTGCGCCGTGGGTCAATGTGCTCGCGAATCCGAATTTTGGTACCGTGATTTCTGAAAGCGGAAACGCCTACACCTGGAGCGAGAATGCCCACGAGTTCCGGCTGACTCCGTGGAAAAACGATTCGGTTACGGATGCTTCGGGAGAGGCCTTTTATATTCGTGACGAAGAAACCGGGAGGTTCTGGTCTCCGACCCCGCTTCCCGCTTCGGGGAAAACGCGCTATGTTTCGCGGCATGGGTTTGGATACAGTGTTTTTGAACATCTTGAAAGCGGAATTTTTTCGGAATTGACCGTCTTTGTTTCGCTCGAGAACAGCATCAAGTTTTCGGTTCTGAAAATCCGGAATCTGTCCGGACGACGAAGGCATCTTTCTGCGGTTGCGTACTGCGATCTGGTTCTGGGAACGTTCCGGGACAAGTACCATATGCATATAGTGACAGAGGTTGATCCTAAAAGCGGCGCTCTTCTTGCCCGTAATCCTTATAACAAGGAGTTCCCGGGGCGGGTTGTTTTTCTGGATGTCAATGAACCGACCCGTTTTGTGAGCGGTGACCGGATTGAATTTATCGGAAGAAACGGGACGCTAGAGTCGCCTTCTGCGATGCACCGGGACAGGCTTTCCGGCAAAGTGGGTGCGGGGATTGATCCGTGCGTCGCCGCACAGGTTAAATTTGAAATCGAGGAGGGACAGGAAAAAGAGATTCTCTTTACCCTGGGTTCGGGCAAAACCCTGGATGAGGCCCGGGAGCTTCTCCGGCGTTTTAGCGGTTTGGATTCAGCCCGCCAGGAACTCGAAGCAATTTGGGAGTATTGGAAACGGACCCTCGGAGTGGTGTATGCGGAAACGCCCGACCTTTCCGCGAATTTTCTCGTGAACGGCTGGCTCCAGTATCAGGTCATGAGCTGTCGGTTGTGGGGGCGGAGCGGCTATTATCAGTCAGGCGGGGCTTTTGGTTTTCGTGATCAACTGCAGGACGTCATGGCCCTTATCCATTCAAAACCGGAACTGGTTCGTGAAAAACTGCTGACTTTTGCCGCGCATCAATTTGTGGAAGGAGACGTCCAGCACTGGTGGCATCCTCCCACGGGGCGCGGGGTCCGGAGCCGCTGTTCGGATGATTATTTATGGCTCCCGCTCGTCACTTGCTTATATGTCGATGAGATCGGGGATACGGGAGTGCTTGATGAGAAGGTCGGATTCCTGACGGGACCTTTGGTGAGGCCGGATGAAGAGTCTTATTATGATCGACCGCGGATCTCGGCGCAGGTCGGGACTTTGTATGAACATTGTGTTCTTAGCGTCAAGAGGGGGTTGAATTTCGGGGAGCACGGATTGCCCCTGATGGGGACCGGGGACTGGAACGACGGAATGAACTGGGTTGGTTACGAGGGAAAAGGGGAAAGTGTCTGGCTTGCCTTTTTCCTTTGCACCATTCTCAAATCGATGGCGGGTTTGGCGGCGCGCTACGGAGACCACGTGTTTTCCGGGTTGTGCGGTGAGGAGGCTGTAAAACTTATCCGAAATATCGAGGCTCATGCCTGGGACGGTGAATGGTATCGGCGGGCCTATTTTGACAGCGGGGATCCGCTCGGTTCCGCTTCGAACCTTGAATGCCGGATCGATTCAATTCCGCAATCCTGGTCGGTTCTTTCAGGTGCGGCCCAGTCCGAAAGGGCGAAAAAATCGATGGGGCAGGTGTATCAACAGCTCGTTGACAGGAAACATGCCCTGGTCAAATTATTTGATCCTCCCTTTGACAAGGCAGTTCCCAACCCTGGGTATATCAAAGGCTATGTGCCGGGCGTCAGGGAAAACGGAGGTCAGTATACGCATGCCGCAGTTTGGGCCGCCATTGCATTTGCAGTACTCGGAGACAAAAAACGGGCCTGGGAAGTAATGAATATGATCAATCCCGTGAGACATTCGGATACCCCGGAGAAGTGCGCTGTCTACAGAACCGAGCCTTTTGTGATGCCGGCCGATGTTTATGCGTCAGCGGATTTGGCGGGGCGAGGCGGATGGACCTGGTATACCGGCTCCGCATCCTGGATGTATCAGCTGATCGTCAAATATTTGCTCGGGATTCGCCTGAAAGTAGACCGGCTTTATTTTGAACCGTGTCTTCCGTCAGAGTGGTCGTCCTGGAAGATCCATTATCGGTACCGCGAAACTTTCTATCATGTCACGTTTCTTCGTTCGGGGGCTTCGGATCGGGTCGTGTCCGTTGTCGTGGACGGTGTTGAGCAGGAAGAAAAGGCCATCCGGCTTGTCGATGACCGGATTGAGCATTCGGCGGAAGTAAAGATTGGCTGACAATCAACAACGCTCGTCTTTGTCCGGTCGGGCATTTTAAATCGCCCAATTTTTGAATCCTAGGGTATAATGCCCCCTCCAGATTCAAAACGGTTTCATATCCTTTAAGTTTCCAACCCCTCCTGATAAGCATCGGAGTTGGCAGTATTTGTGAATCCGTCTCCTGTACGATTTATAACAGAACCTGTTTTCCGCGTAAAGATAAGGAGGAGATTCCCATGTTAGGTGAATCCCGAAAAAGAAAACGTTTTAGAATGGTTATCCCTGCGTTTCCCGCGTTTAATATTTATTCAACAGCTGCCAAAAAGACGACGGCCCTGGGGCCGGTGTGCGTCGCGACGACAGTCAGCGAAATGGGCGGATGGGATGTTGAAGTCATTGATGAAAACAATATGCGGCTGTATGGGCCCAAAGACGAAGAGGGCGGCGCTGATCACAAGTTGCTTCAGGAAATCAGGCCGGCGGACATCGTTGGGCTTTACGGCGGATTAACGAGCACGATTCCGAGGCTTTATCGAGTGGCCCGTTTTTACAAAGATCAAGGGGTTACGACCATCGCGGGCGGACACCACTTTACTCCGGAAACGGTCGAGGAGGCTTTATCCTCCGGGGTCGATTATGTGGTGTTTGGCGAGGGCGAAGAAACCATCAAGGAACTGATTCGCGCGCTCGAAAAGGGGACAGAGATTCGGGGAATTCAAGGCGTTGTGTATCGCGATCAGGGTCAGATTGTTTTTAACCCGCCCCGGGAGCCGATGGCAACTTTCGACCATTTGCCGATGCCCAATTTTTCTCTTGTACGTTACGCCAGGATCAAGATCTTCCCGCTTGAAAGAATTCGCGGATGCGGAATGAATTGCGAATTTTGCGCCGTGAAGGGGCGGCCGAGATGTGCCCCCGCCGAGCGGCAGATGGAAAATGTGAGACTGCTTGTGGAGACTTACGGCGCCAAGAAGTTTTTTATTGTGGACGATCTCTTCGGCCAACAAAGGGAAGAGACACTGAAGTTTTGCCGGTTACTCAAGGAGTACCGGAAAAAAATCCGGAAAAAATTATGGTTTATGGTTCAGATCCGGCTGGACAAGGCCAAAGATCCGGAACTTCTCGCGTTGATGTATGAGGCGGGGGTCCGGGTGGTTGCGATTGGCTATGAAACGCCTATTAAAGAAGAATTGCTCGCGATGAACAAGTGTATCATTCCCGAAGAAATGGTGGCCCTCACCCGGGTCTATCACCATTACGGGTTTTTGGTGCACGGAATGTTTATTTTTGGTTATCCGTCGAAGGAGGGGGAGAAGTTTTATATGACGGCCCAGGAACGGATGAAGCGATTTAAGGCATTTATCAAAAAAGCGAAGCTGGACACGATCCAGGTTCTTCTTCCCATTCCCATGCCCGGAACGCGGCTCAGGGAACGGCTTCAGGAACAGGGGAGGGTCTATCCGCTTCAGGATGTGGGCTGGGAATACTATGACGGCAACTTCCCGCTTTTGGAGCCCGATGCACCTCTGACGGCGCAGGAAAACCAAAAGGCAATTAAAAAAATCATGGGGATGATCTATCAGTTCAAAAATATCTTGCTCGCGATTTTAAACATTGTTTCCCTTCCCTCCCTCGTTTTCTTTCTGCATGATCTGAAATTGGGGTGGCGGGGATGGTTTCATTCCTGGCGGAACAATCTGATGCGTTTTGGCGGATGGATTACCGTGAGAAAATGGACCCGGCAATTCAAAAAAGATGATTTTCTGGACCGGTTAAAAAGGGCACAGGACAGCATCCATTCAAAGCCGGCCTCTGTCGGAAACGTTCCGGCGGCGGAAACGGTAAGCTAGATTCCGATACAGGATTGTCAGCCCCCGGCCCATTTCAAGGGCGCGTCCAAACTTGAAATGAAAAGGGGGTTCTGCGCAAACGGATTCTAAAGAAGATATCTTCCAGATTTTCCCCTTTTTATAGCCACTCTGACCTAGCGTTTTAAAGGTCTTGGTGAACTGTGCTTTTCCTTCGATTTCTGATAAAACTCTTCAGGGAGCATCTGTCTCAGAGATCTAGGGGTGTATCCCTGATTTGTATATGCCCCGTCATTCTTAAATCAATATCCTCGCATGTGTGACCGTCAAAAGGCAGTTGTCATTCAAGGAAAAAATCGACAAACATGGTTGTAAAAAACTTTCGCTTGGGGTGCGTGCGGTCGGAGGTTCAAATCCTCTCGCCCCGATTCTTTCTTGACATAGTAAAGAACAATCGTAACAGGTACTGTGGAAATTGGGTTTTGGGGACGGTTGTTAATCACGATCAAGGCATCTTTCGCTATGCCAGGATGAATTGTAAATGCTGGGGCTGCGCTTATTGCGCGCCAGTGAAGGCGTTGAGGCTTAGAACGGCCATCTCTGAGGCCGCAGTAGAGTACAAGCTGAATAAACTGCTTACGCTTACCCTCGATCCTTCCAAATGCGCAGCAGAAGACTCCGCAAGCTATATTAAGAGCTGCTGGGGAAAGTTTAGGGTTTATTTGGGGCGATTGATGAAAGCGAGAACAGGTTCATCCAAATTGCCTTTTGTTTGGGTGCTGGAATTCCAGAATAATGGCTATGCTCACCTGCATGTACTCTTAGGCGAGTACATTGAGCACTCATGGATCAAAGACGCATGGCAGGCAGTAGGGGGTGGCCGAATTGTCGATATTCGGACGGTTGATATTCGTCGGATTCCGAATTATTTATCCAAATATCTCACCAAAACCCTCATTTTGAGTACAAAAGGGAAATTACGGCGCTATTCCTGTGCCCGGGAAATAAAGTTATTTGCAAAAAATGCGGTAAAGTAGCCCTGGAAATTAATTAAAAGGGGGATTAAATCTTTGAAATTCTGGTCTGGGAAAAGCGCATTTAACGAGAAAAACAACACATTTGACGAATTAATCTCGTTCGATTCGAATAAATCGTTTTTATTCCAACCAATTTCGATTTATCCGGGAAATTCCGTCTAAAGAGCGTTAATCGGTAATTTAAATACGGTATTAATTGAATTATCTCGAATTACGGAATTATTCGGAGTTTTCGAAATAACAGGGATATTAAATCGGGAAAAATGGACGAATTATTAACGGCAAAACAGGTTTCTGAATGGCTAAGAGTTCACCAGAATACCATTTATGTCTGGGTAACTCGCCGTGAGATCCCGTTTCTTAAGCTTCCCGGCAATACAACCCGATTTCCGCGAATTAAAATCGAAACCTGGCTCCAAAAACGACTCGCTATTGGAAAACCTCTCGAAAAGGGGATTTATTTGGATTGAAAAATTTTGTTTTTAGGAAGGCGGATTTAGATAGGAATTATATCTTTTAACCATACTTCTAATTTCATGGGTGGGCGGCAATGATAGGAGATCCGCAATATGTTCTAAAGAGATAATCTGGTTATGGATATTCGGATCAGAACAATTTAAGGCCAAAGTGATTAAATCTTCAGATGGTAAGCTTTTTTTGAATTTATTTTTAAAATCAAGATAGTATGAAGGAATAGTCGTAGATAATAGCGAGGAAAGTTCATCGACGCTATTTATCGTTTCATTAGTAGTTTTTTCAAAACGGCCAAATGAAAAGTATATTTGCAATAATTCGCTTTCATCGGGTAGTTTTGGTATATCGGAATTAATATATGCACGATATAAGGATCTCCCGAAAATCCCATATCTTTTAAATATTAAAAAACAAGAACCGTGAATATGCGGCGCTAACATAATCGGTTGAAGATGATTTTGCCGGGCTTTATGAACTAGCGACCATATTTCTGTGCTGTTTGGATATATCCAATCAATTATATTATAAAGCCTTAAGATGAAGTCTTTTTCGTTAATAGAAAAAGCAAACTCCAAAAATCGTTTATTTTTATCGAAATATTCCTCATTGATATGAAAAACGGCTGGTGATTTTTTGAATTGGTTGAGTAGTTCAATGGAAATGTTTTGCTCCGTTATCATGTCCATCGTTTTGGCTAATAATGGTGCTTTTTGCTTTATTACTTCTTTAACAGCCAAGTTGGATTCTTTTATTCGCGAGAAAAATAAAATGTCATTTACAGTTGTTTTTTCCAGAAAAGAAGTTTTTTGAAATAGTTGGGAATTAAGGACGATTTCTACTGTCCATGGATCAAGCCGAGAGCGGCCAGGTCCGACTTCGCAAAGGTTGTATTTAATTTCGAGCTTGCTCGCGGCTATAGCCTGGCTCAATAATTTGCTAATCCGGTGCTCAACATAGAGACATATTTCCGAAAAGGGGAGTTCTAGGACGTGCTTTCTAGAGATTTTCTTTTTAATGGCGTTTATTTTTTTTAAGCGTAAATAGGTCATATTGGTTTCGGTGTTATTATATTATAACACTAAATAGACGCACATAATGTAACTCTATGATATTAAAAGGCTTACAAATTGAACAGCTAATTTCGATTATTTTCATCAACGTTATTATATTATAACGTTAATCTATTTTTAATTGATTTTCGAGACTATTTCGTTATTATTACCAATAAATACTGTTTTAAATGTAAATTTCATTGGTAAAAAAAGATTTGCTTTTATTACCAATAAAATGTATAATTTAAATGTAGAACATTGGTAATAAAAGGGGGATGTTATGGTGCTACTCGAGGACATGCTAAAAGAAGAAATAGTGAATAGCGAGAGGAGGAAGCATTCTTTGGAAGTCGTCTTGAAAGATCTGCCAAAGGGGTGTTTCGTCAAAAAAAGGATAAACGGAAGATTGTATAATTATCAGGCCCATTGGGTTCCTTCGATAAAAAAAATGAAATTTGACTACATCCCTAACGAAAAGTTTGAGGAAGTTTCTGCTGCTACTATAAAAAGAAAGAAATTAGAGAATCAACTTAAGATGTTGAATCTGCAAATACAATTCTTAAGGAAAGCCATACATGCCAGAGCATTTAAGCTTGCTCACAAATATTCTGGAGTTGCTTCGCAAGAATAACTGTTTGGACAAATTGATAATTGTGGGTTCGTGGGCTACCTACTTTTACGCGTATTATTATGACCATCCGAGCTATCAACCCATTCTGAGAACCACTGATATAGATTTTCTTGTTCCTCATGCGCGATCACGTATTACATTAATAGATTTAAACCACGCATTAGAACAGCTAGGCTTTTATCCCTCCAATGATCCCATTACAGATACGATTGTTTATGATAAAGCTGATTTTACAATTGAATTTTTAGTGCCAGAGTTAGGTGCTGGAAAAGATAAATCTGTGGAAATCAAGGAGCTTAATGTTAGTGCGCAACCTTTGAGATATTTAACTATGCTAAGTGAGAATGTAATGTTGGTTCAATACTATGACTATAAAGTTAAAGTTCCTGACCCGGTAGCTTATGTTTTCCATAAGTTATTAGTGAGTCCTAGACGTAAAAAAGAAGAAGAAAGTCTTAAGGATTACCAATCGGCAAGTGAGCTAGCACAATTTCTCAAGGGAAAAGGTATGATTGAAAATATTCAAGGTTTCTTTAAATTATCCCCAAAAGGGTGGAAGAGAACAATTTTAGAGACACTTGGAAAATATAAAGATACGGATCTAATAAAAGATTTGCACGCACCCTAACAGAGTTCTGCGAAAAAAAGTGCTACTTAATTTGCTACCTTTTTTCCGTAATTTTGACGTGGTTTAGATTGGTATGAATTGGCTAAAAATGATGCTATCTTATTGCAACAAAATGGCTTGTGATGTAAATTGATGTGATCAAAAGAGTTATGAATTGCTAGGGGGCCAGTATAGATATTAACGGATACAAAGGTGTGCTAAACGCATTCCAAGTTAGCACAATAAGTTATGTCGTAAGTCGTTGAAATGGGGTGAGTTACAAAAAATCCTCGAAGGCACGCTTACGGTGTGTTTATATGGGTGTTTGTTGCTTTTAAATGGTGAAGATGACACTGAAAATTAAACCACCCCCAAAAAGGAGCTATGATAAAATGCCTGGGGTTATGAAAAAGTCAGAAAATTCCGGGGACACATTACTTAATTCTCATCCGATAATCTGTCGGAAGGCTCCGGCCGGTAAGGGATCACGGTTGAGATTCTTCGGACTTCGTCCTCAGAATGACGGGGTAGGAGTGTTGCCCTCAATGCTGTCATCCTGAACGCAATGCCCGCCGGAGGCTGGATTCGTCCGTTGTTCTTGGGTGGAAAATTCCGGGGACACATTACTTAATTCTCATCCGATAATCTGTCGGAAGGCTCCGGCCGGTAAGGGATCACGGTTGAGATTCTTCGGACTTCGTCCTCAGAATGACGGGGTAGGAGTGTTGCCCTCAATGCTGTCATCCTGAACGCAATGCCCGCCGGAGGCTGGATTCGTCCGTTGTTCTTGGGTGGAAAATTCCGGGGACACATTACTTAATTCTCATCCGATAATCTGTCCGAGGGATTCGTCCGGTGAGGGATCACGGTTGAGATTCTTCGGACTTCGTCCTCAGAATGACGGCGTAGCAGAAAGTTCCGGGGACACATTACTTAATTCTCATCCGATAATCTGTCCGAGGGATCCGGCTGGTGCTTTTGGGTGGAAAGGATCTCGTTTGATTCTTCGGGTTTCGTGGAACCGCTGAAGAATAATCCGCAGTATCAGAACCGACAGACAATGTTCTCATTAAAGAAAAGGAAGACATGCAGATAAAAGATGAAATTTTGAGG